>DASYWL010000018.1:0-15003 GCA_035936055.1 Thermomicrobiales bacterium | reverse complement strand
ATAGGCCCGGTCCCCGACGGCCCCCCGCGGCCCGAAGGCCAGTGCGGTGAGCTCTTCGCCCTGCATGGACTTGACGGGGTAGTGCCACAGCGCCACGACCGACCCGGCGAGCTCCGCCGCATTCGCCTCACTCACGATCTTCGACGTAATCATTGGATACCTCCATGCCATCGAGTCCCAACCGCTCCTGGCAATCAGGACCGCAGCTATCCTCCACCGTTATGCTGTCGCCTTCGGCGGCGCCGAGCGGCCGCCGCCTGGTCGTCTCGGCATGCCGCTTATCTCAAGCAGCATGATTTCATCATGCGGTCTTGTGGCCTAGAGGGCATCGTGAAGACCCCGTATTTGATCCCGCCGCTCTCGCGCACGATATAGGTAGATCTGCGTAGGTCGTGGGGCTGTGGGTCAGGCAAGACCGTGGCGAACGGCGTGGGCGGCGGCGGCAGTACGCGTCCCGACGGCCAGCTTGCCGAGAACGTTAGTGACGTGGACGCCCACGGTGCGAGGGCTGATGCAGAGGGTCTCCGCGATCTCCCGGTCGGTGCGGCCGTCGACAAGCAGGCGTAGGACATCGCGCTCACGGGCTGTCAGACCATGCCAATCAGCCGCTGACTGAGAGGATGGCGCGGCTGTGATGCTGGCCTTGGCTGGTTGTGGAGGTATAGCTGCCACGACAGTTGCCACGCGCGCCGCCTCGGCAAGTGCTTGGTCCAGCACCAGTGCCTTACCGGCTAGGAAGGCAGCCTCGAAGGCTTGCTCGCCAAGTAGAGCCCGGACCGCCGCTTGATTGCGGTCATAGTCGAGGCGATCGACGAAGAACATGGAGGCACCGGCCTTGGCGAGCACGGTGTCTGCCGCGCCGAACAGCCGTGCCGCCTGCTCGGGATAGCCAAGCAGGCCGGCCATCCCTGCTAGCCCACCCAGGCAGTGGCCAATGTTTCGGCGGTCACCGTGCTCGACGTGCACCGCCAGCGCCTCGGCGAAACAGGCCGCTCCCAGCCGCAGGTTGCCTTCGTGCTGAGCAACATAGCCGAGATTGTGGACGACGCTCGCGGCCGTATTCCGGTGACCCAGCGCCCGATAGAGGGTCAAGCCCTCCTCGTAGAGCCGCCTCGCCACGACGTAGTCGCCCCCCGCGCGTGCCACCTCGCCGAGGTACTGCAGCGCTCGAGCCACGCCGTACGTGTCCCCCAGTTCGCGGTAGAGGGCGAGGCTCTCTTCTAGGAAGGCGCGAGACTCGTCGACCTCCGACTGCATCGCCGCGACCCCTAACGAACAGAGCGATGTCGCCACCCCCCACCGGTCCCCGGCCTGACGAAAGGTGGCGACGCTCTCCTCAAAGAGCGCACGGGCCGACGCATTCTCACCGGGCAGGAGCGCTGTCATCCCGAGGAAGTGCAGAGCGTAGGCACTGCCCGCCACGTCCTCCCGCTCCTGGCACCCGGCGAGACTCTCTTGGAGCCGCACACGCGCGGCCGGGTAGTCGCTCTGGGCAAAGGCAAGGACCCCGGCCCCGGCCAGTGTCTTTGTCCGCGCCGCCATCACGATTCCACGGGGAGCCAGTGCCAGCGCTCTCTCCAGCCAGCGGCGCCCCTCGCCCCAGTGGCCACGGAGATACCAAAACCAATGCAGGACGCCCGCCAGCCGTAGTGCCACCTCAGCCTCACCCCGCTCAATCGACCACTGGATGGCCGCCCGGAGGTTGGTGTGCTCGGCCTCCAGTCGGTCCAGCCATGCCATCTGCTCACGCCCTCGGAGCCGCGGCGCTGCCTCTTCGGCCAGCTCCAGGTAATGCGCCGCGTGGCGTTGCCGTGCACCGTCCGCTTCCTCGCTAGCCACTAACTGCTCGAGCCCGAACTCACGCACCGTCTCGAGCATTGCGAAGCGTGGCTCTCCGCCTGGTCCCTCGACCCGATCTAGGAGGCTCTTGTCCACGAGCGACGAAATGCCGTCCAAGACATCGAGCCCAAGGCTAGAGTCGACGTTGACCACCGCCTCTGCGGCCTCGAACATGCAGCCGCTGGCAAAGACAGCTAGGCGTCGGAAGACCGCCTGCTCGTCTGGCAGCAGTAAATCGTAGGACCAGGCGATGGCATCGCGCATGGTCCGCAGCCGCGCTGGCTGGTCCCGCGCACCACCCGTCAGGAGCGGCAACCGCTGCTCCAGGCGCCCCAACAAGGCGACCGGGGGCAGGGTGTTGCTGCGAGCAGCAGCCAGCTCGATGGCGAGCGGCAACCCATCCAGCCGCTGACAGATCTCGGTGATGACCGGCGCGCTAGCCTCAGTGAGCTCGAAGCCGGGATCCACGGCCTGTGCCCGCTCAGCGAACAAGCGAACCGCATCAGACCGCGCTATCTCGCTGAAGGACGGGCTGCCATTCGGTCCAAGGTCGGGCAGGGCCAGGGGCGGCACGGGGAAGGAGTGCTCGCCGGTGACGCGCAGCGCCGCCCGACTGGTGACCAGCACCTTCAGGCGAGGGCACGCCATGAGCAGGTCAGTGACCGACGGGCCAGCCGCCAGCACCTGCTCGAAGTTGTCGAGGACCAACAGTGCCGCCTTCTCGTGCAGGAAGGTGGCCAGGCGCTCGCCCAGCGGTCGGTCACCGGTATCCCGGAGACCGAGTGCCCGCGCGACAGTGAGCAGGACCAGATCCGGGTCGCGGATCGGCGCCAGCGGCACGAACCAGACACCGTCGGCAAAGCGCTCCGGCGATTCGGCTACCAACTGGAGGGCGAGCCGGGTCTTGCCCACACCACCGGGACCGGTGAGCGTGACGAGCCGCACGTCCTCCCGGTGCAGCAAGCCACGCACCGCCTCGATCTCACGCTCCCGGCCGACCAGCGAGGTGAGTGGCATCGGGAGCACCGGCCGGTCGGTCACAGGTGCGGGAGAGGCCGCGTCCGCGGCCGCACCGCGGGCGGCAAGGAGAGCGGCCCGCTCGGGTCCGTCCAGGTCGAGACCGTCAGCCAGCATCCGCACGGTTTCCAACCGGGGAGCCGTGCGGGCACCGCGCTCCAGGTCACTGATCCCGCGCAGGCTCAGTCCAGCGCGCTCGGCAAGCCGCTCCTGCGACAAGCCCGCCGCCACACGGTAGTCCCGCAACAGGCTCCCGAACGCTGAAGGCTTCCGTGCGTCCATGGCGCTCCCACCTCTCCTGCAGCCACCTTGTGCACTTCCCCATCCCCACCTTAGCACCGGCCGGGCGGGATGTCACCGCAGCCTCCCGTGCCAAAGCGGTCCGTTGCGTGGGCAACGCGTGGTCGATGCACGTAGGCCTCGGCACCAGCTTGGCGCACGATGGAACTGTTCCCGGAGAAGCCGGGGCCGTCCCCACTGTCAACGTCGCTATCCCAAGGAGGATGACATGTTCGCCCTGTTCCCACTCCCTCCGACCGACCACCAAATGCAGCAGCGTCGCCTCCGCTATGAATACGGCGAAGATGCGATGGCTGCCCGGCAACGGCAGCGAACGCGCCAGCCGACCGATCCCCGCCCCGCCACCTGGGTCCGCCTGGCCATGGCGGCGATGCTGATTCGGGTCGGCGAGCGCCTCCTGAGCACGCAGGCCGGCAACCCGGCCGTTCCTGGCCTCGAGACACCTGTCGATCCGGGCACTGCACCGCCATAGCACCGGGCCAAACGGTGCAAGCAGGGGCGGCTGTGCTGATGCCCCCTCCTGCTTGCCCAACGGCGCTACGTTGCCGGAGCGTCCGGTGCCACGGATGCCGCCTTACCGGGAAACCTGTCTCACTAATGCTTCCTGATATAGGAGCAGTGGAGTGTAGACAGCATCACTCAGATCACCATCGCTGCGATTTCGGATGCGTCCTAGCTAACCAGCCGTAGTGTTTGTGACCAGCACCCACATAACCGGTGCTAGGCCACTCCTAGCCTCCCCTCGAGGCGTATTAGTGGAACCCGTCGTCTCCTGGCTGTGACGGGCGTTCCGAGAGCGGCCATGGCTCCGTCCTTCTCCAGCAGTGCAACGTACACGGCTTCCTGGCAACAGAGCCGCTCATTCCGTGCTGTCCGGTGTTGCGTCACTCGACCAAACAAAATCAGCCACTATTGGCAGGTGACCGCTCAGCGTCGGCTTGGACCCGAAGACACGTTCAGCCGAACCGACATCGCACCAAGCAAGCCTGCCCAAGAGCACTGGGGTCACGTAAAGATGATCGAGCTGATGAACGATCGTCCCACCTCTCGGTGTACGAAAGGTTGGAGTCAACTCTCCCTTGAACGTTCGCGAGCAATCATAGAAACCGAGAGCATTCAAGAGCATTCATTCGATCCATGATTTCCCGGTTGCCTCTCGGTCCACCCCGCCAGAGATAGTCGAAGGTCTCCGAGGAGTTCAAATCGCCGCCCACGATGAGTGGCTCTTCTGGACCGATCCCCATCGACTTCAATGTCGCCCACATCAACTCAGTACCCCAGACATCGCGGTTCTGGGTCAGCTGAATGCCGGTTGTGTCGATACCTTCGAGTCGTGCCCGGTCAACGGGAAACGCAGGGCTATCGACGGATAGCGTCCTGAGGCGGACGCGGTCGTGAAGCGTTACTGCCTTTGCAGTGAGGAATTCTTCGAAATTCTCCAACTCCCGAGCCACCCACTCCGTCGGAGCGGGCAAGGCAATATCATCGCTAACGCCCTTCACAAGGATCCCGGTCATGAACTGTGGCGTGCGATCCGCCACGATGGGTTTGGTGTTTCGGGCGTGGGTGTATACATGCAGGACATGATCAGGGATGGCCCCGAAGTCTTGGAGTAGCGCCACGTCCGGATCGAGCTCCAGGAGATAGTCCCAGAGCTTGCTCGACAAAGCTCGCCTGCAATTCCAAGTAACGACGCGGAATGTCTGCTTCGTGATTCAGGATGATAGCAGGCAAGTGCGCGCAGCAGACCAGGAGTGCGAACAGCCTTCTTGTGCCGGTCGGTGTTCCGTGGCAATGTGTGCGAGGTCCGCCCCTACGACTGCTTTCCAATTGTGCTGACCAGAGAGCCATCACATTGACTACCGAACTTGCCCTGCCCACCTATACCGATATCGAAAGCGCCGTCCAGCGCATTGAGGGGATCGTGCATCGGACGCCGGTGCTCACGTCCCGCCATGCAAACGAGACCTTCGGCGCGGCGTTCTTCTTCAAGGCCGAGCATCTGCAGCGGATGGGCGCTTTCAAGTTCCGTGGTGCCGTCAATGCCCTCTCCCGCTTCTCGCCAGAGCAGCGGCGCGCCGGGGTGGTCGCCTTCTCCTCGGGCAACCACGCCCAGGCAATCGCGCTCGCCGCCCGCGAGCTCGGCATCCCGGCGACGATCGTCATGCCGGAAGACGCTCCTCAGATGAAGATCGCTGCCACGCGGGGCTATGGCGGCGAGACCGTGCTTTACGACCGCTATACCGAGGATCGCGAGGCGATCGGCCGGCAGATCGCAGAGTCGCGCGGCATGACGCTGATCCCTCCCTTTGACCACCCGGACATCATCGCCGGCCAGGGCACCGCTGCGAAGGAGCTGATCGAGGAGGTCGGCCAGCTGGACGCGCTGCTGGTGCCGCTCGGCGGCGGAGGGCTACTCTCGGGTTCGGTACTGGCGGCGAAAGCGCTCAGCCCCGGCATCGAGATCTATGGGGTTGAGCCGGAGGCCGGCAACGACGGGCAGCGCTCGTTCCGGAGCGGCGAGATCGTCCACATCGAGACGCCGAAGACGATCGCCGACGGTGCGCAGACGCTCCACCTCGGCCAGATCACCTTCCCGATCATCAAGCGTGATGTCACCGACATCCTCACCGCAACCGATGAGCAGCTGGTGGAGGCGATGCGCTTCTTCGCTAGCCGCATGAAGCAGATCGTCGAGCCGACCGGCACGCTCGGCCTCGCCGGGTTCGCAACCATCGCCGAGCTACTCTCCGGCAAGCGTGTCGGCGTCATCATCTCCGGTGGCAACGTCGACCTCGCGCGCTTTTGCGCGCTAACCAGCTGATCCGAAGGACGAGTCTCCCCAGCACACCACCTGTCTTCACCGCTTCCACGGGGGAGCGGTGACTCCGCATCGTTGACCTGCATTGCAATCATGGACACGATCGGGCCGCGTTCGTCCGGAGGCCACTCAGGGGAGCTGAGCACCGGCGAGGTCATAGTCAATGACTGCATAGCTATACTTGGGCAGATTCGCAGCATCCGCATGGCGCCAGGCAACGGCATCGCCGTCACTGTCACGCCTATCGGACCCCGCACAGAAGAGATGGAGGCGCACATGGCCTACGCCACAATCCTCGGATACCCCCGCATCGGCAAGAACCGCGAGATGAAGAAGGCGCTGGAGGCGTTCTGGGCCGGCAAAATCAGCGAGGACGAGCTGCGCGTGACCGGTGAAGAGGTTCGCCGCGCCGGCTGGGAGGCCCAGGCGGGCGCGGGACTCGACCTGATGCCGACCAACGATTTCACCTTCTACGACCACGTGCTCGACACCACTGCACTGCTCGGCAACGTACCGGAGCGCTACGGCTGGCAGGGCGGCGAGGTCGATCTGGACACCTACTTTGCGATGGCGCGCGGCCGCACCGGCGAGCGCGACGTGCCCGCGATGGAGATGACCAAGTGGTTCGACACCAACTACCACTACATCGTCCCGGAGCTGCACCCGGGTACCACCTTCAAGGTTTCCAGCAGGCGCCCGTTTGAGGAACTCGATGAGGCGCAGGCGGCGGGCGCAAACGCCATGCCGGTGCTGCTCGGACCAGTCAGCTATCTGCTGCTCGGCAAGTCGCACGACGAGCACTTCGACCGCCTCGCGCTGATCGAGCGGCTCGCGCCGGTCTATGCCGAGATCGTCGACCGGCTCGCGAAGAGCGGCGCCGAGTGGATCCAGATCGACGAGCCGGTCCTCGTGCAGGACCTCGTCCCTGGCGAGATGGAGGCGCTGAAGACGGCCTACGAGACGATCGCCGCGGCGAAGGGCACGGCGAAGATCGTTGTCCAGACCTACTTCGACCACGTCGGCGAAGCGTACGAGGTGCTGGTCAACCTGCCGGTCGATGGCATCGGGCTCGATCTCGTGCGCGGCCGGAAGAACCTCGACCTCATCGAGCGGCACGGCTTCCCGGAGGGCAAGGTGCTGGTCGCAGGCATCGTCGATGGCCGCAACGTCTGGGTCAACGACCTCAACGCCTCGATGGACACGCTCGAGCGGCTCGCCGAGATGATTCCCGGGGACAACCTGATGGTGTCCACCTCCTGCTCGCTGCTGCATGTGCCCTACACCGTCGAGAACGAGCGGGATCTCGACCCCGAGGTGAAGCGCTGGCTTGCCTTCGCCGAGGAGAAGGTGAACGAGGTGGTGCTGCTCTCGGCAGGACTCACCCGCGATCGCGATGCGATCGCCGATGAGCTGCGGGCCAACACCGCGCTGCTGCGTGAGGCGTCGGAATCACCGCGGCGACGCAATCCAGACATGCAGGAGCGCCTCGCCAACCTCCCACCTGACGTCACCGACCGTGGCCGGCCGTTCGCCGAGCGCGCGCAGATCCAGCGTGAGCGGCTCGGATTGCCGAAACTGCCGACCACGACGATCGGCTCCTTCCCACAGACGGGCGAGCTGCGCAAGGCGCGCCGCCAGTTCGAGCGGGGCAACCTCTCCGCCGAGGAGTACGAGGCGTTCATCAAGGCCCAGATCCGCCAGGTGATCGAGCACCAGGAGTCGCTCGGCATCGACGTGCTGGTCCATGGCGAGCCGGAGCGCAACGACATGGTGCAGTACTTCGGCGAGCAGCTGGAGGGATTCGCCTTCACCCGCAACGGCTGGGTGCAGAGTTACGGCTCGCGCTACGTGCGCCCACCGATCATCTTCGGCGATGTCTCCCGCCCAGAGCCGATGACCGTCAAGTGGGCCGAGTACGCGCAGTCGCTCAGCGACAAGCCGGTCAAGGGCATGCTTACCGGCCCGGTCACGATCCTCAACTGGTCATTTGTGCGGGACGACCAGCCACGTGCGGAGACCTGCCGGCAGATTGCGCTGGCGATGCGGGACGAGGTGGCAGATCTCGATGCCGCGGGTATCCGCATGATCCAGATCGACGAGGCGGCGCTGCGCGAGGGGCTGCCCCTGCGCAAGGAGGACTGGCAGGCATATCTCGAGTGGGCGGTCGAGTGCTTCCGCATCACCGCCGCCGGCGCTCGCCCTGAAACACAGGTGCATACGCACATGTGCTACTCGGAGTTCAACGACATCTTTGGGGCGATCAGCGATCTGGACGCCGACGTGATCTCGATCGAGAACGCGCGGTCCGGCCTGGAACTGCTGGAGGCATTCCGCGAGCAGGGCTACGACAAGGGCATCGGGCCGGGCGTCTATGACATCCACAGCCCGCGCGTGCCGCCGGCCGAGGAGATCGCCGAGAACCTGAAGGCGACGCTGACGGTGCTCGATGTCGACCAGGTGTGGGTGAACCCGGACTGCGGCCTGAAGACGCGCAAGCCCGAGGAGGCCACCCCGGCACTGCAGAACATGGTCGCCGCCGCGAGGCAGGTCCGCGAATCGCTCGCAGGCTGACCCAAAGAGCTGAGGTGCTTGGGTTCCTGTAGGCTCGTAGGGGTCGGCCTAAGTGCCGGCCCGCAGTCGGTAGACAGCCAACTCGGGAATCCTTCCAATCAGAGGGTTTGGAGCCGTGATTCCACTCATCAAGCACCACATGAGCGAACTGACTGCCCTCTGTCGCAAGCACGGGGTTCGCAGGCTCGACCTGTTCGGATCGACAGCCTCGGTACGCCCAGCACACGCAGGATGCCACCGAAGTTGGCCTGCACCAGCACGCCGATTGATACACTCATCCGTATCTCCGGAATATCGATGGCGCGCGACGCCGTTCCCATGCCTGCCTTGAAACCGAGCGCCGTCGTGCCGGTCCCGGCGCCGACACATCCCTCCTCAACCGGGCCACCCTTCGCGCCCTCAAGCGCGTCGAGCACGTGCCGGTCGGTGATCGGCCTCGACCGGATGTCGGGGAGGAAGCCGTCGTTGGTTTCTCCAACAACAGGGTTGACTGATCGCATGTGCTCATTTCCCGGCAGTGACAGCATGTGGGTCACCAGCGCGTCGGCCGCCCGGAAGGCCGAGAGCGTGCCGGTCAGCACGATCGGCGTCTCGATTTCACCCAGCTCGACGAGCTGCGTCGCGCCCACCAGTTTGCCGAAGCCATTGCCGACGAAGAGTCCGGCCGGCAGCGACCTGCGCTCCCGTAACTGCTCCGGCACTACCGCAGTGACGCCGGTGTGGAGATCGGGCTCACGTCGGACGGTCACCTGGAACACATGCACGCCGGGCACGTCGGTGATCGCGTTGAGCGGCCCAGACGCGAGCCGCCCCGGAGCGATACCGAGGTCTCGGGCGCGAACATGTGACGGCGGGCGCGTCGGCACGGCGTTCTCCGTTCGTGAACGGTGGTCAGGCATCCACCGGGAAGGTGAGGCCGTGCTCCTCGCACAGCCAAGCCACGCTGTCGTAATCGACCTCAAGGGCAAACCGGCGGTCGAGCGTCTCAGCCGTGTCACCGGTCATCGCCTCCGGGTCCTCGCCCATCTCGCGGAAGAGATGCTCGAACCCACTTGGAGAGATGATCTCCAGCACTCGACACGGCGCGTCGCCGGCGTTCCAGAAGGTGTGCCATTGTCCCCTGGGCTTGAACACCACATCACCTGCCTCGGAGGTCACCACATCGTCGCCGAGCCGGGCACCCATCCGCCCTGTGAGGACGATGCTGTACTCGTCCTCGCGCTCATGCCGGTGCAGGGGTGCAACGAGTGTCCGCGGAGGGATCGGGTGCTCGACCACGGAGAACCTGCCTCCGGTCTCCTCGCCCCAAATCAGGAACTCGACACCGAAGGATCCGAAATCGAGGCTCGTCCGATTCCGGCTTCGGACGACCTGAGGACCAGCAGGCGTATCACGGGCATCAGTTGCGCTCCCCTGCTGCCCTTCATCGAACGTCATCCCACACCTCCCTCACGATGACGAAGACCGAGGACTCGTTTGGTCAGTATAGAGAGCGCCGAAGGGCTGTCAAAGCCTCCGGCCCGCTACCCCTCGTTTCCTGGGCGGATATGCTCGATCTTCGGCGCGATCATCCGGGCGACCCGCGCCATCTCCTCCGTGCCGATCTCTGACCATGGCCGGTGCGGTACCGAGAAGGGTGGCCAACCTGCCAGCCAGGTCCGCACGGCAATCGTGTTGAGCAAGGGCAGCACCAGCAGCCCGATCACCGTGACGACCGGAAAGCGATCCCGAGCCAGCCACCAGGTGGCCAGTGCCAGCGCGATCGCCGCCGCAAGCCCGAGGACCAGCGCAGCGAGCGTCGAAGTCCGGAAATCGCCGCGCAGTGCCATCGTCTGCCGCACTGCCCGCCAGATCCGTCCTTCGGAACGCGGCACCAGCCGCGCGTTTTCCACCAGAAAAGCCGCCAGTGCGGTTCGGCCGGCAGCCGGGTCGAGCGCAGCGAGCGCCTCCCAGGCATCGACCGCCTCCGGCCAGCGCCAGTCCCGAAACCAACGATCCCCCAGCTGCCTCAGGCGCCTGGCCACAGCCCGGTGGCCGCCGTCAGGATCATGCCGGGCGAGGTCGGGCGCCAGCGTGATCAGCGCCTCGGCGTCGCGGGTGCGCAGGGCGACCTCGGCCTGCAGCCGCCAACCATCGACGGCCCCCGGATCGAGCGCGAGGATGCGATCGGCCTGCCGGCGCACGTCTCGCCACATGCGCGGGTCGTCCGGCCGGTTTCGCACGGCGTCGCGGAGCGTGCCAGCGAGCGCCCGCTGGATCGCGAGCGACTCCGGCCGTCGGTTGGCTGCTCGGGTGAGGATGCGCGTGGCGTCGTCGATCAGGCCGAGGGTGCGGAGCGCAACGCCGAGCCCGTGCATCGCGACGACATCGTGAGGGTCGCGGTCGAGCACCTCTCGGAAACGAGCGACGTGCTCCTGAACCGCGGCCTCGTCGGCTGGCAGATCCTCGCCGGGGAAGATCACCAGCCAGCTGCCGCAGTAGGCGCAGCGGGTGGTGCCGGGTTGCCGGGGCGCGCCACAGACGGGGCAGGTCAGTTGCGCCGGTCCGTTCACGGCGCTAGGGCCGAAACACCGATCCCGGCGAGACGACCGAGATGCTCCCAGATGCGAACCATTGCCAGCGTATCGAGCCGGCAGTACTGGCGAAGTTGGTCGAACGCCTCGTCCGGATCGACTCCCTCTGGCGGCGTCTCGTCGACCACGCACTGCTTCCAGCGCAGCGTCGCAACCGAGCCGTGCCCGATCTCCAGCTCGTCGTAGCTCATGTCCGGGTCAACCACCGGCAGCACCTTCTTGATCGAGGAGCTGCCGTTGAAACCAGGATGCACCCACATGCCCCGCGTGACCGTCTCCATGAGGTCGATCATCCGCGTGTTGAGTCCGTGGAAGAACTCGGCCAGCTCGGGCACGGCGGCAGCGAGCTCCTCGTTGCGCTTGCCCTCGAAGCCCTTCCACCAAACGACCACCGAACCCTCGTCGGCGATGTGCTCGCGCAACGACTCGGCGATGGGACGGATCGATGGAGCGCCGGCCTCCTTCCAGAGGAACTCGCGGTGCTCCAGCGTGCCGTCCTCGTGCAACACGTGGACGGAATACTGGAAGGGCACCTGCTGGTAGGGCCACATGCCGGTATGCAGCGGCACCGGCACCTGGAAGGTCTCGTAGTCGAGGAAATGGACCGGGAACTCGACCTCGGCGAGAAACGCGCGAAGCATCTCCTCGCGCACCAACTCCTCACCGGAGCGGACGGCCTCGACCTGCCACTGCTGGCGCTGGCTCAGCGAGAGGTCCTCCGGCCAGTCGGCCAGGTGGATCACCCCGCGCTCCAGCACCTCCGCGAGCCGCTTCTGGTTGATGGAGACCAGATCGAACACTGTCTCGCCGCCATTCGGGAAGGACGGGTGGAAGAGATCGAAGGTCGGGCAGCGACGACCGCGCGTGACACAGTCGCACCGACAGGGCGGGCAGGAGTCGCCGTGCACCACATCCCAGGCAGCGTCGATGTCGGCGAGTATCCGTGACCGGTGCCCGTCTCCCCAGCGGATGACAGAAATGTCGAAGCGGAAGAGATCGTCGAGATCGAGGTGGCCATTGCGGCGATACCGCTTGTTGAGATACATCACCTCGACGCTGCGGATGTCGTACCCCGCGTCAGCGAAGGCGATGCGCTGGAAAGTCGCGTCGAGCCGCTTCTCGGCATCGATCGAGGTCGAAGCTCGGACCTCGATGAGCCGCCACCCCTCGCCGGAGGGATGCCGCGCGAGGATGTCTGCCCTCGCGTGGAGGCCAGACGGCGACACCACCGAGGCCGAGAGGAACGTTGCCGCCCCCGCCGCGATCGCCTGCTCGGTCAGGCGGGTCGCCTCGGCCGGGTCTTCGCTGTCGATCAGGGCGCCATTGGGGAAGCGTGTGCGGGCAACGGCGGCGACGCGCGCCTCGTCGTCCTCGCGGCGCAGGTCGTGTTCGGTTGCGGGCGGAACGAGATCGGGGCGGTGCTTCGCTGTCCAGCACCAAGCAGGGCAGATGCGGTAGTTGAGGACATCGGTCCCTGTCAGATAGATCGTCGCGTCACCCATCCGTCGCTCGCGTGCTCCCCGGTTCGATCGTAACGTACGTACACATTTTACATCCACTACAAGTATAGCAGGGCACAACTCCACTGCCGTCGTCCAGTATCGCCGATTCCTGTCATAACATATTGTGTTGTGCGCACGAACCCCGCCCCGATGCCGTACCCTTGGAGTTGACAGCCCGACCGAGAAAGGAGCCCCACATGGCCATCACGACGATCAACCCCGCCACCGGAGAGACCCTCGCCACCTACGACGAGTTCTCCACGTCAGAGGTCAATGCCGCTATCGAGGCCGCCCACCAGGCGTACCTCGGCTGGCGCGAGACAAGCTTCGCCGAGCGTGCCGAGCGGCTCCACGCGCTGGCGGCGATCCTCCGGGAGGATCAGGAGCGGCTCGCGACGCTTATGACCTGCGAGATGGGCAAGCCGATCACGCAGGCCCGTGCCGAGATCGAGAAGTGCGCGTGGGGCTGTGACTTCTACGCCGAGCATGGCGAGGCATTCCTGAAATCCGAGGTGATCGAGACCGATGCACGGAAGAGCTATGTCGCCTACCGCCCGCTCGGTGTGGTGCTGGCGATCATGCCGTGGAACTTCCCGTTCTGGCAGGTACTCCGCTACGGTGCGCCCGCGCTGATGGCGGGCAACGCCACGGTGCTCAAGCATGCCAGCAATGTGATGGGCAGCGCACTGGCGATCGAGGAGCTCTTCGTCCGTGCCGGATTCCCGAAGGGCCTCTTCCGAACGCTGGTCGTTCGCTCCGATGCCGTCGAGCGGATCCTCGACGATCCGCGCATCGCCGCTGCCACGCTGACGGGCAGCACCGCGGCGGGCAAGGCGGTCGCCGGGGCGGCCGGGTCGCGGGTCAAGAAGACGGTGCTTGAGCTGGGCGGCTCGGATCCCTACCTCATCCTGGAGGATGCCAACCTCGACGCCGCCGTGACCGCCTGCGCGGCCGGGCGGCTGCAGAACAGCGGCCAGAGCTGCATCGCCGCCAAGCGCTTCATCGTGGTCGACGCCGTGCGCGAGGCGTTCGAGCAGAAGTTGGTCGACGCCTTCCGCACCTACCGGATGGGTGATCCGTTGGACGACGAGACGAACATCGGCCCGCTCGCCCGAGAGGACCTGCGCGACGACGTCCATGCACAGGTGATGAAGAGTGTCGAGGCGGGAGCGAAGGTGCTCATCGGTGGCGAGATCCCGGAGGGCAAGGGCGCATGGTACCCGCCGACGATCCTCGACAGTGTCCGACAGGGCATGCCGGTGCATGACGAGGAGGTCTTCGGGCCCGTCGCTGCAGTCATCGCCACGAAGGACGAAGACGAGGCGGTCAGCATCGCCAACAACACCCGCTACGGTCTGGGCGCAGCGATCTTCACAGAAGACTTCGAGCGAGGCGAGCGCATCGCCGCCGAACGCATCGAAGTCGGCAGCTGCTTCGTCAACGCCTTCGTCAAGTCCGACCCGCGCCTGCCCTTCGGCGGCATCAAGGAGTCCGGCTACGGCCGCGAGCTCTCGCACCAGGGCATCCGCGAGTTCACCAACATCAAGACGATCTACATCGCCTGAGTCTCTCATCTCAGCTTGCACCCGAAGCGCAGGGGCGGGCATTGACTGCCACCCCTCGTCGTCTGACGCAGCCGGCGATGGTGGTCACTCTTGCTCCGGCGCCACCACATGTCCTACACGCCGCACGCTGCGCCTCCCCTCGCCCTCGGCACCGGTCTGCGCTCGCTGCTGGCCGTGACGATCCCGTCGCACTCTCTGCAGCGCTGCCCCCTCCTGACACTCGCGCGCCGCGTGATGATCCCCTCGCGAGCCAGTAGCATGGAAGATGACGGCCTCGTTCTGAAGGCAGGAAAGGACCGACCGATGCACGACGACCGTGAACCGATTGGCCGGATCGTGCGGCTCCAGGTCCAGGCCGCTCACCTCAAGCGCGGCGAGCAGCCCAGTCGCTGGTACGACCCCGCACCCATCACCGAGGTCGCGACGCTTCGGCTCGACGAGGGAGGGGTCACCGGCATCGCCATCGACGGCACGGCCCACCACGACGTCCACCATCGTGACCATCCGCTCTCCCGCAATCGCGGCGACAACGGGATCTCGGTCGGTTTCACGGGACACTATGCGGCCATGCGCGAGCGCTTCGGGGATCAGCTGATGCATGGCATCGCTGGCGAGAACATCCTTGTCGAGTGCAACACCGTCCAGACCGAGCCAGGGCCCGGGGGAAGACTCATCATCGAAACCGGGAACGGCCTCGTCCGGCTGGAGGAGGTGATCGCCGCGCCACCTTGCGTCGAATTTGTGCGGTTCTGCCTGCAGTGGCCGCGCGATCGCAAGCCGGACCGGACGGTCACCGAAGCGTTGCAGTTCCTCGA
>DASYWL010000017.1:0-12250 GCA_035936055.1 Thermomicrobiales bacterium | reverse complement strand
GATCGAAATCGCGGAGCGGCGGCTTGCCAACGAATGGTCCCAGCTCGACGCGCTCACGCGCCGTTTCCAGCAGCAATCGCCGCGGGCGCACATCTCACGCACTGGGCAGGAACTCGTCACACTGGAGCGCCGCCTCCGGCTCTCGGGGCGGAGCTATCTGCAGCAGCGGGAAACGTCGCTCCGGAGCGCGGCGAAGGTCCTTGCCGCGCTGGATCCCACCCGTGTTCTCGAACGCGGATATGCAGTGATCGAAACGCCCGCACCCCGTACGCCGATCCGTCGCGTGGCGGACCTGGACGGCGACACGGCAGTGGTAGTCAATTTCCGGGATGGAACTGCCCGCGGCACGATCGCCCCGCACACCAACGATTCACAGGAGGATGCGCAGCAGTCATGAACGCCACCGATACATCTGCACTGGAAGAGCCAAGCTTCGAAGAGCGACTTGAAGAGCTGAAAACCCTCGTCGAGGAGCTGGAAGCCGGAGACCTCTCTCTCGAGGATATGCTGCAGCGCTACGAGCAGGGGATGTCGCTGATCGCGACATGCCAGGATCGGCTGGAGCGTGCCCAGCTGCGCATCACGGAGATCGCCGCGTCCGGCGACGACCGTTGATATCCCTTCTCCTCCCATGAGTCGGAATCCCTCACCGCTCCAACCCGGCAAGCTCCCGGCGGCATTTCTCGCCGACCTGCTCGCCTCCCATGTCACCGTTGATGACCCCTCGGTGCTCGTCGCACCGGCCCCAGGCTTCGACGCCGCCGTTGTGCGGCCGCGTCACGACATCATCGTCAAGAGCGATCCGATCACGTTCACGACGTCGAAGCCCGCAGCCTACCTTGTCGCGGTCAACGCCAACGACATCGCCTGCCTCGGCGGAGTACCGCGCTGGCTGACCGTGACCGCACTCTTTCCCGAGGGAACGACCGCAGTTGATGTCGCGGAGATTTTCGATACGCTCGCCGATGCCTGCCAGCGTATCGGTATCTCGCTCATTGGCGGGCACACGGAAGTCACCTCGGCGGTTCGCCAACTGGTGCTCTCCGGAACGATGGTTGGTGTGCCTGGGCCACAGGGGACGCTTGCACCGGGTGGCGCGCGTCCCGGTGATGAGGTCTGGATCACCCAGGCAGCCGGTATCGAGGGAACCTCCATCATGGCGACGGAAGTTCCTGCCCAACATCTTCGTGGCATCTCCGACTGGGCTCTCGAAGTCGGACGAAGTCTTATCGACGACCCGGGCATCTCGATCGTCGAAGCAGCGCAAACCGCCCGCTCTGCCGGTCCGGTCACAGCCATGCACGATCCAACCGAGGGCGGCGTCGCCACAGCGCTGCACGAACTCGCCGATGCGTCACGCCTCGGAATCGAGGTCAACATCGAAGCCGTCCCAGTTTGGCCGGTGACTCGCGCGCTGGCCGATCACTTCGGCATCTCCCCACTTGGGCTCATCTCCTCCGGGGCGTTGCTCTTCACGGCACCGCCGGGCAGCGGCGAGGCGTTCCAGGCGGCGTTCGAAACGACTGGCATCCCGGTCAGCCGGATCGGAACGATGCTCGCAGATCCGAACGTCCGCGTGGCCCGCGCCGCAGGCTCGGCCACCGAGCTGCCACGGTATGATACCGACGAGATCACGTCTGTTTTCGCCCGAATCGAAGCCCACTGAGGAGTCTTCCGCCGGTGAACCAACCCGAAATCATCGTCTACGCCCGCGCGCGCTTCTCGCCAGACGCACAGCGCACCCGTGACCGGCTCCTGGAGCTCGACCTTTCGTACGTCGAGCACGACATCGAGACGGACGTGGTCGCTGGTGAAGCCCTCGAGGAGTTGACCGGCGTGCGGCGTGTTCCGACGGTCGTGATCGGTGACCGCGTACTGATCGAACCCTCCACGGAGGAGTTGGATGTGGCGCTCCGCGACGCAGGCTTCACTACCCCACCTAGCAGGAGAGAGCAATGAATCAGGGAACCGTCGTGGCGTCCTCCAACGGCATGGTCGGCCTGCCGGCCGCGATCGAGGTGCTGCGCAATGGCGGATCAGCACTCGACGCAGCCGTTGCCGGAACGAAGATCGTCGAGGCAAATCCGGAGGACCACACCGTTGGCTACTCCGGACTGCCGAATATGCTCGGTGACGTGGAGCTCGACGCAAGCGTGATGGAGGGTCATGGACTCAAGGCCGGTTCCGTCGGCGCGCTTACGGGATACCAGGACGCCGTCGAGCTCGCCCGCAAGGTGATGGAGACGCTTCCACACGTGCTCATCGCCGGCGACGGGGCCCGTCAGTTTGCCAGGGAGCTCGAGTTCGAGCCGAAGGAGCTGCTGACGCCCGAAGCCGAGGCGATCTGGCGCAAGCGCATCGACGACGAGGCCGACCGTGACGCGTCGTACATGGGCAAGGTCCGCGAGCTGGTTGCCGCCAGTGCCAGTGACCCAGACTACGCCGATCTCGGGGAGCCGCCGCACGGCACCGTCAACTTCATCGCGCGCGACCGCAACGGTGAGATCGCCTGCGCCGTCTCGACCTCCGGCTGGGCGTGGAAGTATCCCGGGCGGATGGGTGACTCGCCGATCATCGGCGCCGGTAACTACGCCGACAACCGGTGGGGCGCGGCGGCGTGTACGGGCCGTGGCGAGATGGCGCAGCGCTGCCTCACGGCCCACAGCGTCGTGATGTTCATGCGGTTTGGGATGTCACTTGACGAGGCGCTCGACCAGGCAGTGAGGGACCTCGACCATCTCGACGATCCATTCAGGAGCGAGATGAACATCGTCGCACTCGACAAGCATGGCAACCCGGGTGCGGCGTCGACGGCGAAGGACAAGACCTACGCCATGATGACCGAGGAAATGGAGCAGCCGGAGGAGCGTCCTCGCATGCACGTCCCCATCGCCGGCACGTAGCGACCAGACCGTCCACTCGCTGGAGTTGGCTCTGTATCGCTCAGCGTTTGCGCCGCGGGCATCACTTGTCGAGGCCGGCTCGGCGCTATCCAACCTCCCGGCAGTCGAAGATCGTCTTGATCGCACCAGACTGGCTGCGCCGCAGATTGACGCGCATCGCTTCCAACCAGCTCGAGAGCGGGAAGCGGTGAGTCACGAGTTCGCCCAAGGGGTAATCGGAATTCCCCCTGAGCAGATCGAGGGCCAGATCGAACGTATGGGGCTTCCCCTCCAGATCATGCTCCATCGCATAACCGTAGCTTCCGGTGACGTACAGCTCACGGGCCCAGACAAAGGTCATGTCGAGTCGTGAGACCTCACCGACGCACCCGACAATAACCGCCCTGCCCTGTGGCCCAGCGACCCGCATGCTCTCATCGAGACTGCGCCCGGAGCCGACACAGTCGTAGACGGTGTCGAACCCACCTGTATAGACCGGCCGCCCCTTCAAGGGCTTGTATCTGCTCGCACCCGTCACGTCGATTGCGGCAGCTCCCGCCTGCTCGTGCACGGCATCAGCTCCGAGTCTTCTCGCCATCTCGGCCTGCACTGCATATCTGGCGATCACTGTCACATGACAGTCGAGCTTCAGGAGCCGCAGCGCTGACAGCACCAGCAATCCCACCGTGCCGCCTCCCAGGACCAACACGCGGCTTCTCGGCTCCGGCACCAGCTTCAAAACGGCATGCAGTGCAACACTGAACGGCTCGACCAGGACAGCGACATCATCGGGGATTTCAGCTGGCACGCAGTAGACCTGGCCGCGATGGGCAATCATCTCTCCCGACCACCCTCCGGGCAAGTCACGGCAGAACCCGACCAGCATGCCCGGAGAGAGTGACCCCTCGGCCGTCTGCGTGCACACGCAGCGCTGCCCGGTGCGGCACGAGGGGCAGGGCTCCAGCCCGCGCATCTCGCATGAGATGAATGGATCGATGACGACACGGTCTCCCACGTTCACTCCACGAACCTCGGCACCGCATTCGGTCACCTCGGCAAGGACCTCGTGCCCAAGGACCGCCGGAAACGAGGTGAACGGCGAGAGCGCCGGACTGCTTTTCCCCGTGAGGAGCGCCATGTCGCTCCCACAGATGCCACTCAGAAGCGGGCGCAGCCGCAGCCAGTCGGGACCCGGCAACTCCAGCGGTGGCGTTGCCGTATACGACAGACCCGGAATGCGCCCAGACGACATCGCAAGCGGCAGCAGATTGTCCATGGCGCGGACCGCGAGATAGTTCGGAATCGAAAGCCGGTAGCGGAGCCCACGCGTTGAGGCGTCCATCGCGTTACCCACAACTAGCTCATCGGGATTTGGTGAAGCAACCGGCTCTCCACGCGATCGAAGATCTCGTCCAGGCTCGGCCCCGTGATCGTCAGGCCGTGGTTCTTCAGGCCAATGACGGCACGGTTCGGATCGTCGGCTTCGCGCACCAGTTCGGCGACCTCCTGAGCAAGCTCGATCGTTCCACACGGATAGTTGACCTCAGTGGACGGGATACCATTCATCCAGGAATGGACGTGGAGGATCGCACCGACACCGGGATGCTCCCGATAGAGCATGTAGTGCTCAATGGCGTCGACCGACACGCGCCTCGGTGTCACGTTGGGCGGAACGCTCAGGTGGATCGCCTGGTTCTCCTCATCGAATCCGGCGACCAGCAGTACCTCCGTGCCGACGTCGCACAGATGGCTCTTGTCAACACCGCTCGCGCTCATCCAGAACGTCTCTTCATCCAGGCGGGCGCTCACGTTGCCGTAGCTCAGCCCTCCTATGCCGAACAGGCGATGCAGATGTCGCAGATCGCGGGGGCCCAGCAACTCCTCGAGCGGAAACGCGGCTGGCAGCAAATCGAGCTCCGCCAGTCGCACTCCCGCTCGGTAGATCGCCTCCGTATGCTCGTCACCGTTCCACAACGCTTCCGGCAAATCGGGAGTAAACACGTTGTCGATCACAAGCCGTGATGTAGCAAGCGGAATGAGCCGCTCTGCGACGGCGTCGAAGAATGCGGCGTCGTCGCCTCCGTAGCGGACACTGTAGAAGCCGCGCTCCATGGTGATGAAGTAGACAGCAAGCCCCTCTTCGTCCTCCAAGAGCAGCATGAACACGTTGGACATGGACCGTACCAGGAGTGTGTATCCCTCCCTGAGAATGTCCTCCGGCAATCCATCCAGTGCTGCCAGTCCCACAACAAATATTGTCCTCGACCTACGCCGATAGGACTTCGGCCGCTCCGGATGGATCGGGTTGATGACGATTCGAGACGCTTCGCTGGCCTCACCAGCGGAGCTATCGGCCACCGCGTGTCCCTTGTCAGCCATTGCCTGCCTCAGTCCGGCAAGAAACCAAAGCTGTCGATCCTCACGGCTCATGGTAGCGGGCGATGTGGCAGCCGACTTGTCGAGCGTCATGTTTCCTCCTCCGTACCCCAATAGCAAGCGCACCCCATTGCGTAGGATATCAGCCTGCGCCGTTCTCGCCTGTCTCTCTCCACGATACCACCTGAACCGTCGGCAGCATCGGCCACTGATTTCGCGTTACGAGCCCGGCATTGCCGGCTGATTCTGACGGTTGCCTGCCCCGGCCGTCACCGAGCCAGCTTGCGACCAGGCGCAGGATCAGGCTGCCACTTGCGCACTGAGGGGCGACGAGGCAGCCAGTCCCGGTCGCAGGCGGGCCGGGCGAGGGAGACAACGAGGGCCCGAGCGACAGTTACCGCTCGGGCCCTCATTGCGGCACATGGACACCTACATGTCCTTGTGCAGGGTCTGCAGGAAGTCCGAGTTGGTGTCCGTCTTCGAGAGACGGCTCAGAACCAGCTCGGTACCTTCGGTGCCGCCAAGCATGGACACCATGCGTCGCATCGTCCAGACCTGCCGCAGCACATCCTCGCCAAGGAGCAGTTCCTCGCGCCGGGTACCCGACCGCTGGATGTCGATCGCCGGGTAAATCCGGCGCTCGGCCAGCTTGCGGTCCAGGTGCAACTCCATGTTGCCGGTGCCCTTGAACTCCTCGTAAATCACGTCGTCCATACGACTGCCGGTATCGATCAGGCAGGTGGAGATGATCGTGAGGCTGCCACCGCCCTCGATGTTGCGCGCCGCGCCGAAGAAGCGCTTCGGCGGGTAGAGCGCAATTGGGTCGATACCACCGGAGAGTGTGCGGCCGCTGGGTGGCACGGCGAGGTTGTAGGCACGCGCGAGACGGGTGATCGAGTCGAGCAGGATCGTCACATCCCGACCGCTCTCCACGAGCCGCTTGGCGCGCTCCAGCGCCATCTCGGCGACCTTGGTGTGGTCCTCGACAGGCTCGTCGAACGTCGAGGAAATAACCTCGCCGTCGACAGAGCGCCGCATGTCGGTCACCTCTTCCGGCCGCTCACCGATGAGGCAGACCATTAGATGCATATCAGGATTGTTGCTGGTGATCCCGTTGGCGATCGACTTCAGCAGGAGTGTCTTGCCAGCCTTCGGTGGCGAGACGACCAGACCCCGCTGGCCCTTCCCGATCGGCGCAACAAGGTCGAGCAGCCGCGTCGAGAGGATATTGGGCTGGGTCTCGAGATGAATCTGCTCCAGCGGGAAGATTGGCGTCAGCGTGTCGAACGACGGACGGCGGCGCGCGGTCTCCGGGTCGATCCCATTGACCGACTCCACGCGCAGCAGGCTGAAGAACTTCTCGTTGTCCTTCGGCGGGCGAACCTGGCCGCTGACACGGTCGCCCGTGCGCAGGCCGAAGCGACGGATTTGCGACTGGGAGACATAGATGTCGTTCGATCCCGGCAGGAAGCGCTGCCCACGCAGGAACCCAAACCCATCCTCGATAATCTCCAGCACACCGTCGCCGAACTTGTGCCCGGCCTTCTCGGTCTGCGCCTGCAGCAGCTTCGTCACGAGGTCCGGGCGCCGCATGCGCATATAGCCGGATACTTCCAGCTCCCGCGCGAGGGCCCAGAGATCCTCATCCGGCTTGGCGTTCAACTCCGCGACCGTGATCCTGTTGCCGTTCTGGTTCTGGCCCCCGCGCTGCTCGGTTTCACCGTCCGGGGACTTCTTGCCGCGCGTACGGCGGTTCTTGCCGCGCCCGCGCTTGCCTTCCGCCGCGCCCTGGGTTGCCCGCTGCTCCTCGTCGTCGGCCTGCTCGGTCGGCGGGGGAGCGGCATCACCGCCGGGACGCAGATCGGTGGTGGCGAGCGCCTCTGCTGCCGGATGGTCGTTGTCGGCCGTTTCCTGCGCAGCCGTTTCCTCGGCGACAGCCTCCAGGTCCTTCTTGCGGCGAGCAACGCGCGGCTTGCGCGCCGGCTTCGCTTCCTCCTCGGCTTGAGGAGCTTCAGTCACAACTTCATCGATACTCAAGATGGAATCCTCCGATTCAACTGTTTGCACTGGGAATATTCAGATGCGCGAAATCGGCCAGGCGGCATTGACCGGACCAACGTGCCCGATCAGCGCGGTTGCGCGAGGGTTGTGGAGAGGTAAACGACCCGTTCACGGCGGGTCAGATGAGCTCGGCAGGTGGGGCAGCACCTTGGTGAAGGGGCTGAGATCTTCATGTCCGTGTCAGGGAGATACCTGGTGCCAGGCACCACGCCACACCGTCATGCGGAGACTCGGAGTTGGCGCGTCGATAGGGTGCTGGCAGACGACCGGCAGGTGGAGCATCGTGTGTGTTGCCATGTCGTTATGCAGAAATGTACCACCCCGGAGAAAACCGCGTCAATAGCGCCAGTCACACAGCCTGCATACGGGGGTCGCCGGATCGCCCAACCCCACCACGCCTCGTCCAGATGGGACTTGCAGGTTAGAACCGAGAGTCAGCCAACTCGCGGAGTTTGCTGATTCGGTGCGACGACTCGATGTACCGCACGGTTCCCGACCGCTCTCGCATCACCAGCGAGTGGGTGGTAGCGCCGTCAGCGAAATAGTGAACACCGCGGAGGAGCTCACCATCCGTGATGCCGGTAGCCACAAAGAAGGTGTCCTCCGACTGCACGAGATCGCTCAACCGGTACACCCGGTTGACGTCGAGATTGCGCTCCCTGACAGTTGCCTCTTCCTGCTCGTTGCGAACCCACAGCTTCGTTTGGATGTCACCGCCAACGCACTTGAGGGCGCAGGCGGTGATCACCGCTTCCGGAGCTCCTCCGATTCCCATCAGCATATCGATGCCGGTGCCCGGCATGGCTGCCATCAGCCCACCCGCGACATCTCCGTCGGTGATGAGTTTCATACGGGCACCCGCCTCCCGGACTTCACGAATCAGCTGCTCATGGCGGGGCCGATCGAGAATGACGACCGTCAGGTCGGAAACGTCGGCCCCCTTTGCCTCGGCTACGCTGTGCAGGTTCTCCGCCACAGACGCGTTGATGTCGATCGCGCCGGCTGCGTCCGGTCCTACAGCGATCTTGTCCATGTACGCGATGTCCTGCCACCCGTAGAGGGAGCCTCGTTCGGCTACCGCCAGGATCACGAGCGCGTTCGGCATGCCTTGTGCAAGCAGCCGTGTGCCCTCGACCGGATCGACGGCAATATCCACCTTTGGCTCGGTGCCCCGCCCGACCTGCTCCCCGGTGTAGAGCATCGGCGCCTCGTCCTTGTCGCCCTCACCGATCCTGACGACGCCATCCATCTCGATCGAATTGAGCACGTCCCGCAGCGCGTCGACCGCCGCGCCGTCCGCGGCCTCCTTCTCCCCACGCCCCATCCAGCGGGCTGCCATCAGGGCCGCGGCTTCGGTGCCACGTACGAGCTCCAGCGCCAAGTTGCGAGTAATCGGCTTCGTCATCGCCAAACTCCTTCATGCACATCGAACGAATCGAACGGATCGCCAAAGAGGTCAGGCACGCTCGGCAAGGGTCGATCATCCAGCCACATGCCGGCAAGCGACGCCATGTCGGTACGGCTACAGATACGCTGGGTGGTCGGCGGCAGCGAATGCAGGAAGTGTGCGCCATATCGCTTGGCAATCACGCGGCGGTCGAGCACCGCGCAGACGCCCTTGTCCGTCGCTCGTCGGATCAGCCGGCCGAACCCCTGTTTGAACTTCAGCACCGCCCTCGGCACCGCCAGCTGAATGAACTCATTGTCGAGCAGCTCGCCGCGCGCTTGGAACACGGGATCGCTCGGAACCGGGAAGGGCAGCTTGGTGATAATGAGCATGCTGAGCGCCTCGCCCGGGACGTCGATTCCCTCCCAAAAGGATGATGTACCGAAGATCACGCTGCGATCAGTCGCCTTGAGGCGATCGACCAGTGCCTTGGCGCCCCCGTCCACTCCCTGCGCATAGACGGCGATATCATGCCGCTGGAGTGCCGCCTTGACCGAATCGTACGACGCTCGCAGTGCGGCATACGAGGTGAAGAGCACGAGTGCACGGCCGCCGCTCGCAGTGCAGAGCCGAACGATGCTGTCGTTCAGCGCGTACTGATAGCGGCTTTCATTCGAGAACGGCATATCGTCGGGCAACAACAGGAGGGTAGACGCCTCGTGGTCGAACGGCGACCCGACCGAGACCGCGTCAGCATTCCGGAGGCCCGTGCGACTGGCCATGAACTCGAAGCTGCTGTCGATGGTGAGCGTCGCGGAAGTCGCAACCACCGTCCGCATGTCTTGGAAGAGCTTCTGGTGCAGCAGCTCGTCGACGAAAAGCGGCGCTGCGTGCAGGGTCGGCACCCGTTGCGGCCCGACCTGTTCCAGCCAGTAGATGGTGTCCTCGGCTGGCTCGGCGATCGCCCCGGTCAGCCGGTGCCGGAACTCGTGCAGCTCTCGCCAGCGGGACATCAGTTCCAGCCAGAGCTCCTCCCGCACGAGCGACTGCGGGTCGTCCGTCCCCTCCCTCGGCGATGGTAGGCGCTCCAGCTCGTTCAGCAGCCAAGTCACCAGCGCCTCGTAGTCAAAGAGGCCGCGGTCGAGTTGCTCCCAAATCTGCTCCAACTCCAGCCAAGGCTGACGCGAGCGAGCCGCGTCAGTGATTCGGAGTGAAGCGCCGTAGCCACCGCCCGCACGCTGGTCCCGCAGCATGCGGTCGATCCGTCCAAAGAGCTCCGTGGTGAGACCCAGGACTCGCGCCCGGATGCTGCTTACGTTCTGGACCCGTTCCCGAGCCTCCGGTGCGGCTTTTCTGGCACTTGACTCCGCCGATCCGGAAAGGAATGTCGCCACCTGCTCGAGTGTCCCGCGCTGGCCCGTCCTCCTGCCCTGCAACAGGCTGTCCAGCAGCGCCTCGATCACCCGCTGTTCCAACACGTAGCCGAAGTGCCTGGTCGCCTCATCCTCGAGATGGTGTGCCTCGTCGATGACCAGACGATCAAACTCGGGCAGGACACGATGATCGGTATCGGCAAGCAGCAGCGAGTGGTTGGCGACAACCAAGTGCGCGTGCTCCGCCTTGCGCTTCGCCCGATAGAGGAAACACTGGTTACGCTGGTTGAACGGGCACTGACTGGCGACACATGCCTCCTCCTCGGCGGCGATCTGCCGCCAGTGTCCTTGCTCATCGGGCGTGAGTCGGAGCTCGGCCTGGTCGCCGGTGTCGGTCTCGTCGAGCCAGACCGTCACCTTGGCGCGCATGGCCGCGTCGGCGCCGTCGGATGGCTCGCGGCGGTCGTGCGAGAACCAGCGGCGCAGGCAGAGGTAGTTGGTGCGACCCTTCAACACCGCCGCTCGCACGTCATCGGGGATGCCGAGCCGATCGACCGCCGACTGCACATCCGGGACGTCCTTCTGGTAGAGCTGCTCCTGCAAGGCACGAGTATCTGTCGAGATGACCACACGCTCCCCGCGCTTGATCGCGTGCAGCGCCGCCGGCAGCAGGTAAGCCATGCTCTTGCCGGTGCCGGTTCCTGCCTCGACCATCAGCATTGCGTCGTGATTGAACGCCTCGGTAACAGCGCTGGCCATCTCGATCTGCCCGGGTCGTGTCTCGAAGTGGTCGAGGACCTCGCCGAGCGCACCACCAGCCGTCAGCGCACGCTCGACATCATCGACCCCGATCGGTGTCGTCACGCCGGTCTTCTTGAGCGCGTCGGGCCGCTGCAGGCGCGAGAGAAACCGCGTCTCGGCCGGTTCGAGCCACGGCAAGTCGCTATCGGTTCGAAAGACCGGGCTCAGCGTATCGTCGTTGGCCATCAATTGCAGGAGCCACGCCTCGCTCCACCCTGCGCCTTCGATGTAGCGGGCGGCGTGGTTCAAAGTCGTGGTCGAATAGCGTTGCATGAGCCGAATGATGGAGAGGAAGACCCGGCGGGCCGCATCCGCATCCACCAGCGCTCGGTGAACGTTCTGGGTGTGCACGCCGAGCGCGTCTGCCACTGCAGCCAGGCTGTAGGCCGGCAGCCCGTGGAGAAAGAGCGTGCTGAGGCGATGCGTGTCCAGGGACCGATTCGCCAGTCGCAACCCGGCCGACTCCAGCATGTCGATGTCAGATGTGACGGTGTGCCCCACCAGGGGCCACGCCCCCAGCTTTTCTCGAACTACGGCGGAGACTTCGGCGAAGCGCGGCGCCTCGGCCAACTCCTGCGGTTGTATCCCGGTCAGATGCACGATCTCGGTACCGGGCTTGTGGGACGGCCGCATCAG
This sequence comes from Thermomicrobiales bacterium, assembly GCA_035936055.1. Taxonomy (GTDB): domain Bacteria; phylum Chloroflexota; class Chloroflexia; order Thermomicrobiales; family UBA6265; genus JACCVC01. Next base: position 734 of record DASYWL010000017.1, on the reverse strand, counting down.
CGTCGACCAGCTGTCGAGCACCTCCTGTCGCGTGAACCTGACGATCGCGATCTCGATGATCTCGTCGACGGCAGGGTCCATACCAGTGCCCTCGACATCCAACGCCACGAAGACCTGGCTGTCGAGTGCGTGCTCTTCAGCGAGTCGAAGCATGAGGCAACGGACTTTCCAGGACCGGTACTCCGGTCATTCAGTGACGATCGTCAATCGATCCTCGGCAAGCAACCGTGAGGCTTCGAGGGTCACCACGGCAAGCTGGGTGACGCCTGTCGGGACCAGCTCGAGGTCGATGTACTCGTCCTCACGGTGGGCGTTGCCGCCGGAGGTGACACCGATGCAGACGGCGGGAATGCCGCGGCTGATCGGGATGTTGGCGTCGGTACTCGAGGCGTCGAACGACGCCTCGATGCCGACCAACGCGAGCGCCTCCCGCGCGATCGGCACGAGCCCCTGATCGGCTGGCAGGCGACCGGCTGGCCGATCGCCGACGACCGTGGTCTTCACATGGAGGTCGTCGGTCGCAACGGCATCGATCTGGCCCTGGACCTCGCGAACCAGATCCTCAAGCGACTCCTGCTCCAGCGAGCGCATGTCGATCACCATGCGCGCCTCGGGCGCGATGGTGTTGACACTGATGCCGCCCTCAAGGATACCGACATTGAGGGTGGTCTTGGGGTTCGCCGGCAACGCGAGCGCGTCGAGCTGCGCGACCAGCCGGCCGGCGGCATGGATGG
>DASYWL010000016.1:0-1759 GCA_035936055.1 Thermomicrobiales bacterium | reverse complement strand
CGTGTGCCTAGGTGGCATGGTTGTGCTTGGCGATGTTCGCCAGCGCCTCGACGACGAAGAAGTATGCGGTGCCCTCAACCTCGTCGGGCAGGCGGTTGGCGAGATCGACGTCGACCTCGACAGGGATCGAGGAGCGTCCGGCGATTGCCGAGATGGCGGCGTCGAGACCGCGATCGCTCAGGACGGCGGGGTGGATGCCGCGGACGAGATCACGCAACTCCTTGAGAATGACCTTGGACTCCTCGTGGGAGTGGACGAGGAGCTCGCGGACGCCGTCGGCGTCGCCGGACTCCATACGGTCACGGGCGCGACCGAGGTCCATCGCGAGGGAGACGAGGCGCTGTTGGGCACCGTCGTGGAGGTCGCGCTCGATGCGGCGGCGCTCCAGGTGCATTGCCTTCATGACCGCGGATCGGCTCTCGGTGAGCTCCTCGACGCGCTCGGTGAGAATCTCGGCGCTGGAGCGGGTGAGCAGCCGCCGGGCGAACTCGCCGTGGAGCGTCGCCACCAGGTTGATGAGGATGCTGAGCGGCACGAACAGGATCGCGCCGAGAATGACCGCAACGATTCCTTCGCCAAAGCTGTCGATCGACCAGAAAATAATGTTGTTCTCACCGCCGAAGAGGGTGATGAGCGGCGTGATGAAGAACTGGATCGGGAGCAGCGCAACGCTCATCTCCAGCAGTCCGATGGGGAAGAGCAGGAGGAGGTAGGCGACGTCGCGCCAGACGGCGGATGTACGCAGCAACCGCCAGCCGTGCCTGATGCGTCCACCCTCTTGCGGCATGTCTCGATATGGCGAGGGGATATCGATGCCCAGGAAGGTGCGGATGCGGGCGCGTTCCAGGTGCGCACCCCAGACGAGGAGGGCAATGGTGCCGGCGAGGATGGGGAAGCCGACGAGGATGATGAGGAGCGATCCGCCGACCGAAAAGCCGACGACTGCGACCACGAACCAGAAGATGCCAAGCACGCCGCTGAGCAGGAGGAAGACGAGGTCGTTGAGGATCTTCCAGGAGCGGATGCCAGGGAGATCGCGGATCACCCGGAAGATGGAGCCGGGCTCGTCGGCGATGGTGCGAGCCATGCGCTGGATGTCGTCGCTGCCGTTCGGACGGGTGGTGCCGGGCGGGAGCGGGGATGGGTGGTGAGTGCGGGTATCGGTATCGGTCATGTGAGGATCCTGTCTGCCGGCTGGAGCCGGCTGAGGGCCGCTGTATCCAGTGTAGCGAGCGGTAGCGCGGAATCGCGGTGCCGATGTCTTCGAGGCTGCGGTGTTCGCAGGGCCAGGAAACCGATGGCCCCGCAACCATGATCGGCTGGTCGGGGAGCGAGAAACAGGTGGCGCACCCCGAATCGCGAGGGAGGGTTATCCCTCCCATCGGCCGCTGCCCATCGGCGATGCCGGGGGGCGGTGGACGGGCGCCGAGAGGTTACGGGAACGATTCTTGCTCGGATTCGTGCCAACCGCGCCGGGGATCTCAGAGACGCCCACGGCGAGCTTGAGAAAGGAGGCATGCAGATGGACGACAGCCAAGCAAGCGAGCAGCCTCAGCAGCAGGGTCAATCCGGCCAGCAGGCTGCATCAACGGAGGAGACGCTGAGGGGCACATTCCTCGGTATCGTGCATGATTTGCGGAACATCGTGCGTGGCGAGGCCGAGCTGGCCAGGGCCGAGTTGAAGGAGGACGCGAACCGGATCGGGAAGGGAGCGGGCATGATCGCCGGAAGCGGGGTGCTCAGCTACACGGGCTTCCTC
>DASYWL010000015.1:0-4320 GCA_035936055.1 Thermomicrobiales bacterium | reverse complement strand
GCGCGCCACCGCGCGACCCCGATCCAGAGAGCGATTGTCAGCAAGAGCAGACCGGCCGCGAGGAGCAAGTACTCGTTGAGGGTCGAGAGCTCGATGACGAGCCCCTTGAGCCCGGTGTAGAGCGAGAGCGGCGAGAACATCGACGCGCTGACCTCGTCGGATGACGACCGATTGGTCAACCGGAAGAGCACGAGCGGCACCAGCGTCGAGAGCACCGCGGCGGCGATGCCGGGACCGGGGGATGGGACCGTCTTCAGCCGGGGGAAGTCGCTTGGCAGCCCGGCGCCGATCAACTGCAGGATCCGCTCGGGCCGGGCGAGGTCCTTGAGCCTGTGCTTCCCGAGGTCGCGCACCCGTACCTCGGGCGGGAGGCGCTCGCCGGCGTGGTCGCCCGTCACGGCGGAGAGGAGGGTCTGCCCGCCGTGACCCGCCGAGGCGATGCGGGCCACCCGGTTGACGGTGGGGCCGAAGTAGTCGGCGTCGCGCTCCTCCACCTCGCCGGTATGGAGGCCCATCCTGACGCGGATCGGGCCGATCTCGCCCCAGTCCTCGGCGGCGATCGCCCGCTGGGCCGCGACGCTGGCGTGGAGGGCGTCCTCCGCGCTCGGGAAAACGGCACAGAAGGCATCACCGACGGTCTTAAAGACGTGGCCGTTGTGCTGCGCGATGGTCACGCGCATGATCTCATCGTGGCGGGCGACGGCGCGCGCCATCAGGTCCGGGTGGCGCTCCCAGCGTTTGGTGGACCCTTCGATGTCGGTAAAGAGGAACGTCAGGGTGCCGGTCGCGGAGGCCGAAGCGGAGGGGGGCTGGGTCGATGCCATGGTGGCTCACTCGTGAGGAGAACCGCGACGAAGATGGGACCCGATGGTGCGAGGCGATGGATTCCTGATGACATTGTAGGGCCACCGTCGCCATTCCGGAACATCTCAGGCGACTGCCGTTGCGATTTCGGTGTCGCTCGGCCACCCTCTCGGATTACCGCCCTCCCTGTGGGGTAGGGGGAGGCGGCGTCGAGCGTCTGGATGATCCCCGCAAAACCCGCAATACCTTCCCCCGCCGTGTATTCACGGAAGGGGTTCTGAGGGCGTGCCGTGCGATAGCGTGTTCGCTGGTCACGGAGATCCCGGCGACTCGCCGGGATCCGGTCACCCTCACCGCGCCTTCACCGGCAAAGCCCAGGTGCGCACGAACGGGGCGGCGCTGTTCGCGGCGATGCCGAACTTCCTGGACGACCTCCTCCAGTCCCTGCAGGACGGCGACACGCTGTGGACGGAGTGGAGGTGGGTGGGGACGCTGCACGATGGAACCCGGAGCGACAGGCGGGGCGTCATCCTCTTCGGCGTGGGCGGCGACCGGATTGTTTGGGGCCGCTCCATATAGAGCCGCCCGAGGCGACCAGCGCGGGCATCCACCAGACGCTGGCCGGGTTTCGGCGGTAGGGACATCGACGTCCCGTCCAGTCGCCGGTGAGATCAGCCGATTGCGGACTGAGAGCGTGTCCAACCAGGACAGTGTGCTGTGGGAGCATTGCTGGCAACCACACCACGGGCCGTTGCTGCGGGTCATGCGGCGCCGCAACGGGTCGACCTGTTGCTGTGTATTGCCGATTATTCCTCGTTCCATTCTTGTCGGTGACGTGACACAATGGTGTTCTACCTCGGTAAGGTTGCAACGTCATTACAGCATCGGGAGACGAGGACATGTCCGAGCAGTTCAAGGCTGCGTTGGTTCGCGCGCTCGTCGTCGCTGGCCTCGGTGCCCTCGCGACGTGGCTTGCCACCTGGGCGACCACCGATGACGCCACGGTGATCATGGCTGCCGTCGCGGCGGCGTTCCTGGCGGCGTTTCTCGCCCGCTTCGGGGGAGAGGGAGCGTGGGACACCAAGCGAGCCAGGGACCGCGACGTGCATCCTGCGGACGTCGGGTACGACGAGTTGCACGCCCTGCGAACGGGTCGGGTGCGCATCGTGACCGAGGTCTGACCGCACGCGCTGACCGCGGGCGTGTGTATGCGCCGTGAGTGGCACGGCACTCGACGCTACTGAGCGACCGCGAAGATCGACCGACAACGCGCCGGAGCCGTTGACCCGGCGTGCGGATGCGGCCCGGTTCCCGGCGCGACGACGCGCGGCACATCCCGCGCAGTCCCTGCCATCCGGAGCTTCACCGGCCACCGACAGCCGCTCGCTCCAACCGATGGGCGCCACTCGTTCATGGCCGTCCTGACCCTCGGTACGCGGCGAGACGAACGCTGTGCCGTTGGCTAGGACCGCACCTTGCGCACGTAGAGGACGTCCCCGGCCTCGTCGGACCACGTCTCGAGCTTGAGGTCGTTGCGTGAGGCCACCCGGCCGACCGCGGTCTTGAGACCTCGCAGGCTCTTGTCGGGGTCCGGCTGCATTCGCAAGACCTCGTCCTTCTTGAGCTGAGTGATTGCCCGGAGAATCTCCTGCGATGCCTTTGACATCTTCTTCGGTGGTGGCGGTGCGTCCGACGCTTTGATCGTCTCAATTCTCGGCAAAGGTTGCCCCCTTTCGGCGGTCAGTATATCGCGGCGAGGTATGCCGGGGTGGTGCGAGAAAAGGCGCCCGATTGTCCAGACCTTTGATCAGCGTCTTGCTGCGGTAGTGGTCGGTAGTGAGCTCGGCTTCCATCGTCAGTTCGTGGGAAGGCATCACCCACAGCTTTGTCACTTCGTCGAAATCGTCCCAACTGGAGCTGTGTTCGTTGTTGATGGTGACGGCGTTATCCCCCAGCGACTTGACCATGGCTTGCAGGGTACTGTCGGCCATGCGCTCGCCGGTCAGGTCGATACTGATGTTGGAGGCCATATCGGAGAGGACATACTTCTCGGATCCACCCGCGCTCCTGCGGAGCTCACAGCCGGGGACGGCAGCGACAATCGTGACGTTCTGGTTCGTGGCGTTCGACATACGAATAAGCGTCCGAGAGCTGATTCATTCAGCTCGCTTCGGACGCTCGATGGTGTCTCGCGTGGGAGTCACGCGGGGTTGATTCACCTTGTTGTAGCATGTGGGCTATCTGCTGCTTTGCCTGGCCCCACATCGTGGTCATCGGAGGCACCCGGTCATGACACGGTCCTCAACCATTCTGGATCGACTGCGGAGAGTGGAAACGTCTCTGCGCAAGAGCCAGGCGCGGCATCAGCTCGCCCTTCTGGCGGGCGGGCTGGGCTCGTGGGAGCTCGACCTGCAAACGATGGTGTTGGAGAGCTCGGATAGCTGCAAGGCCAATATGGGTCTTGGTCCGCACGACCAGATATCCTACGCGCGGCTGCTGGAGGTCATCCTGCCCGAGGATCGCCCCGCCATGCAGGCCTCGGTGCAACGCGCGGTGGAGACCGGCGGTGACTATCAAGCCGACTACCGGGTTCAGTGGCCGGATGGGAGTATCCACTGGATCGCCGCGTACGGGCGACCCTTCTTTGCCGCCGACGGGACCCCGGAGCGGATGCTGGGCACCACCCAGGAGGTCACCGAGCGCAAACAGGCGGAGCAGGAGCGGGAGCGGCTGCTCCGGGAAGCTCGTAATGCCCGCGATGAGGCGCAGCGGGCCGTGCAGCTGCGGGACACCTTTCTGTCCTCGACCGTACATGACTTGCGCAACCCGCTGACCAGCATGCGGGGTCGCACCCAGTTGCTCCAACGTCGCATCAGTAAGTTGAATCTGGCAGACGCGGACCGACAGCGCCTTGAGGACGGCCTCGCGCAGATCGAGGTGAGCACGGGGCAGATCCAAGCCATCCTCGCGGAGCTGCAGGATATGGCGTTCCTGCAGATCGGTCGCCCGCTGGAGTTGAAGTGCGCCCCGACCGACCTCGTGGCCCTGGTCCAGTCAGCCATCGACCAACATCGATTGCAGGCCCGTCGACACGAGGTTCGGTTCGACACGTCGCATGAGCACCTGATCGCCGCGGTCGACCCCACCCGCATCGAGCGAGTCATCACCAACCTCTTGTCCAACGCCGTCAAGTACAGCCCCGGCGGAGGGCGCGTCACCGTGTCGCTATGGGGAGACGAGACGGGGGTGGCACTTGCGGTGAGTGACGAGGGGATTGGCATCCCGGCTGGCGAGCTGGGACTGATTTTCGAGCGCTATCGTCGGGGCACCAACGTCACCAAGAGCTTTGAAGGTACGGGCATCGGGCTGTCCGGCTCTCGGCAGATCGTCGAGCAGCATGGTGGCGCGATCTCGGTGGACAGCGAGGAGGGAAAGGGAAGCAGGTTTACCGTTCGGCTCCCCATCGACGTTGTCCACGAGAATCCTCCCCACTGCACGGGAGAGAATGGGTAGGAC
>DASYWL010000014.1:0-5246 GCA_035936055.1 Thermomicrobiales bacterium | reverse complement strand
GACGAATACGGTCGATATGTCGCCCGCTTCCTGCACGGGCTCGCGGATCCGGCACAGGCCACACCGGGTATGGTGCACGCCTTCGCCTACGCACCAACCCAGCGGGGCACCACGCCGCGGCCCTCAACCGTCATGGTGCGGCTGGCCGCGGTGCACGGCTATTACGACCTGGCCCGGCGCGTGGGCATGATCGAGCGCAACCCGGCCGCCGACGTGCGCCGGCCGCGCACCACGGACCCGCGCCCCAAGGGCCTCAGCTCAGACGAGCTCCGGGCGTTGCTCAACGCCACCCCGCGCACCCCCCCCGGCGCTCGCGACCGAGCGGCGATCCTGACCGCAGTGCTTACGGGCCTGCGGCGATCCGAGCTACTGGGCCTCACCGTCGGCGATATCGAGACGAAAGCCGGGCGCGTGTTCTACTCGACACGCACGAAAGGCGGGCACATGCGGTACCGGGAATTGCCGGCGCCGGCGTGGCAGGCGATCCGCCGGGCACTCATTGCCCTGGGCACGCCCTACGAGACCCTCGAGCCGGAGGCGCCGCTCTTCCCGATCTCCGGCCGCGGCTTCGCTGCCAACCTGCGGCGCTACGCCAAACGGGCCGGCCTCGAGGGCGTGACGCCGCATGTGCTCAGACATTCCGCCGCGAAACTGCGCCGCGAGACCGGCGCCTCGATCGAGGAGATCGGCACGTTCCTGGGGCACCGAAGCTTGCACACGACCAGCGTGTACCTCCGGCAGCTGGAAGGCGAGACCGACCCCGGCTGGCATGGGGTAGCGGTCGCCCTGGGCCTCGATGGTGAGGAGGTGAACGCATGACCGAACAGACAACACCGACGCCAGCCGACAATGAGTGGGGGCCGTGGGAAGGCAAGGCCGCAGAGGTCACGCTAACGGGCCCGGATGGTAGCGCTAGCGCCCGCGACGATGCCGTCTGACCCTCCGGAGAACTGATAGGAGGACTAGCGTGAGCAACTTGCAGGACGTGCCCGAGGACCGGCGGTGCGGGGCCAAGACCCGCGCCGGCACCCCATGCAAGAACTGGGGGCTGTGGCCCAGCGGGCGCTATCGGATGCACGGGGGCAAGTCCCGCTGGGGTATGGGCTCGCCAACCTACAAGGACGGCTGGTACTCCAAGTACTGGCCCGCCAACTGGCGACGCGTTGAGGCGGAGGCTGCCGCCCGGCGCGAGCGCATGCGCGCCGCCGCCCAGGCCATGATCGAGGCACGGCGCCAGGCGCGAGCCGAGCGCGAGGCGGCCAAGGAGGCAGCGTTCCGGCAGATGCTGGGGGCTTGGACGGGGTTGAGCTGGACCACCTCGTGCTCGACGACACTGTATGGGAATTCGACATCACCCTTAACGACGGGGACGGGACTGACGCCGAGCCAACCACCTGATCGCACCCGTCGTGCTATCTGTTTTGGACACCCCATGCACCGTGCACCACCCCATGGATGCCAGCCAGTATCCCGAGCGCGGTGGCGCTTGCCGTTGCTGCCCGCTACCACGCCGAGCTCGGGGCTCCCGAGCAGCCGAGCTCCGGCAATGGCTTGCAGCGCACGAAAACATGCCGGAGGAGGCCTAGACAGCGTGGTGATCCCCTCTACGTGGAGGGGCGGCTGCAGGACCACGCGCTTCAGGCCGAGGCGGGCAAGGTGTGCATGATGACGGAGATCGTCGCGGCCGACGGCCAGTCCCTCGGTCGTCGTAAGGATGGGGTATCGGTTGAGACGTGCCAACACCGACGAGATCCCCGTCTACCCCGGCCGATCCCGCTCACGAGCGGCTACATCTCTCTCGATGTAAAGATGCTGACTCGTAGTAAAGATAGGTGTACTATATCCTTACGCGCGAGCCATGTCCTGGCTGTGAGGGATTCCATGAAAGAGTTCATTTCGACCATCAGCAGCAAGGGCCAGGTGACGATCCCCGCCGATGTGCGCCGGCAGCTTGGCGTGCGATCGGCCGACAAAGTCGCCTTCGTGGTGACCGATGCGGGGACGGTAGAAGTGCGCCCGGCGCGGTTTACCTTGGAGTCAGTGCTGGGCTCGCTTGATGCGTTGCCCGATGAGTCAGTCGATCTGGACCGCGAGATCGAGGAGGCCGTCGAGGAGGGGGTTGCGCAGAAGATGCGGCATCAGGAGGGCCGATGATCTTTCTGGATGCCAACATTTTCCTGCGCGCGCTCACACGATCATCAGATCCTGATGTCCAGCGGATGAACCAGATTGCCGGGGAGCTGCTCCGGCAGGCGGAGCGGGGTGAGGTTGAGGTCACCACCTCGGAGGCAGTGATCGCGGAGGTGGCCTTCATTCTGACCGCCAAGACCCACTATCGGCTCCCGGTGCCCGATGCGGCCGGCCGCCTCGCGGCCATCCTGCGGCTCCGGGGCATCAAGCTGCGCCAGAAGCGGGTCGTGCTGCGGGCACTCGATCTGTGGTCAGCCCACCCAGCCCTGGGATTTGTTGATGCCCTGACGGCCGCCTATGCGCAGCAACCAGGTGTCGAGCTCGCCACCTTTGATACCGATTTCGATCACCTTCCCAACATCATTCGCTGGCAGCCGGAGGACGGAGGTGGAGCGCGATGATTGCTGAGCAGTATCCCCACCCCTTCACCGATCCCAGGATCTTCTCAGAACTTCCACTCAGTACTTACAAGGCGGAAGAACCGTCTGGAGGTAATGGAAAGCTTTCTCGATCGCGGTAGGCGTGCTTGGCCAGCGACGCCATAGACGTCAGAGAAGAGGGTAGGGTAGTGGATATCTATTCGCGGATTCGCCAAGCCATTCTCGATAAACACCAGATCATCGCCACCTATCGTGGACACCGACGCAAGAGGTGTCCGCATGTGCTCGGCACGAAGGGTGGACGACGGCAGGCACTCTTTTTCCAGTTCGCTGGTAGCAGCAGCAGTGGACTTCCGCCTGGCGGAGAGTGGCGCTGCATCCCCATCGATCAGCTTGCCGATGTCGTGGTGCAACCAGGCCCGTGGCATACGAGAACAGGACACATCCGTCCCCAGACCTGCATTGACGTTGTGGATGCTGAGATGGCCTATTGATAGGAGGGGTAGAGCCTCACGACTCGGTACGCGCACCTCAGCTCGCCGGCAGAGGGCAATAGGTATCGCGCTGCTCGAGGCGCTGCGTGACAGCGATCAGTCCAAGTTCGTGGGGGCCATCCTGGCGATGCTCGGCTACGTCGTCCCGACGCTCCACGGCCCGCCCATCTTCGTGGCCTGGCAGGCGAACGCGCTGATGATGGCCACCTGCTCGGCCGTAGTCATGGTGGTCGAACTCGCCCGCGCACAATCGAACCCCATCACCCATGCCCCTTGGCCTGGCAGCGCTGCCACGCCGGTGTAGCCCGGGTGCTTGCCCCCGGCCGGTGGGCCGTCGATGGTCGAGGCCGATCGGGTGTCACGTTGATTGCGCTACGGAACGAACCACCACGCGTGGGGTTCTCGGCGAGACCAGCACGCAGACGGTGCTGACGTAGATCCACGCGCGGGCGCCGCTCGGGACCATGTCGATTTGTGGTCGGCTCGTTCGACTACCAGGTGTCACGGGGCGAAGCCGTGGCAGTGCAAACATTCAGATGGCGCTGTACCAGGCGCCACACGAGGAAAGGAAACGCTGCGATGCGCGTGATGGTTCTTGTCAAGTCTTCCCCCGAGACCGAAGCGGGGCAAATGCCGACCGAGCAGGAGCTCGCCGAGATGGGCAAGTACAACGAGGCGTTGGCCAACGCCGGCATCATGCTCGACGGGGAAGGACTGCACTCCAGCTCCAAGGGTGTCCGGATCGACTTCTCCTCCGAGGGCACGACGTCGGTGACCGACGGTCCCTTCGCCGAGACGAAGGAGTTGCTGGCCGGGTTCTGGCTGTGGAAGGTCGAGTCGATGGACGAAGCCGTCGAATGGGCGAAGAAGGCGCCATTCGGTGATGGTGCGCAGCTCGAACTGCGCCAGGTGTTCGACGACGAGGACTTCGGGGAAGCCTTCACGCCGGAGCTGCGGGAGCAGGAGCAGCGCATCCGCGAGCAGAGTCAGACGCAGCAGTAACGGGCGGTCGCTACAGTCATTTCGCGCGCAGGCCGTGCGCAGCGAGCCCGGAGTCGAGAAATCGCGTCGCGGGAGGCAGGTTGTCTCTCGTGTCGTGCTAGCTCTTGCCGGCATCTCCGGAATTCTTGAGTACTCGGTAGAGGGTCGCCCGCGAGACGCCCAGCGTCTGGCAGATCGTGGCGATGTCGGTCTCCCCATCCGCGTAGAGCCGCCGCGCCAACGCCACCTGGCCGGGCGTCAGCTTCCGTGGCCGGCCGCCGACCCGTCCCCGGGCGCGCGCCGCGGCGAGGCCGGCGTGGGTACGCTCCTGGATGAGGTCGCGCTCGAACTCGGCCAAGGCCCCGAAGACGTGGAAGATGAGCTTGCCGCCGGGGGTGGTGGTGTCGATGTGCTCGGTGAGCGAGCGAAAGCCGATGCCCCGCTCGCGCAGGTCCGTGACCGTGTCGATCAGGTGCGGCAGCGAGCGCCCGAGCCGGTCGAGGCGCCAGACCACGAGGGTGTCGCCGGGGCGGGCGTAGGCGAGCGCGTCCTGTAAGAGCGGGCGGTCGCTCTTCGCGCCGCTCGCGGTCTCGGTGAAGACCTTGTCGCACCCGTCTTTTTCGAGGGCGTCGAGCTGGAGGTCGAGGGTCTGCTCCCCGGTGGAGACCCGGGCATAGCCGATGTTCATGCATTCATCGTCTCAAAACTTACCGGGGTGCGCAAGTAGTAAAATCTTGATTCTGAGACGGGTTGTGCGACAGCAATCGGGCCGAAAAGCGGGGGTGGGGAGCACGGTCCTGCCGGTGTCGCAAAAACGGACGTTTGTGAGACAGCATGAAGCAGAGCAGGCTGTTCGCTGCTGCGCCCCTCCGTCCCCATCGTCTCGACGGCAGCGGTCTCGTCGAGCCCCTGCTCCCGCACCAGCGACTGCCAGGTCGGAAAGCCGATGGCGTGCCCAACCGCGGCGGTCACAAGGGGCTGCCGAAAGGGATCACATACCGACATCGCCGGCTTGGACGCTGCGACGGTGTCGACGTGGTTGTGGATTTAGTCCTTCAGTTCCCGGTTGGGATCATGCGGGCGTTTGAAATACAGGTTCTTCTCCCAGTAGTCGTCGCTGGCGCGAAAGACCTCAGTGACTGAGACCAGCTCCCACCCCTTCCCACCAAGATCACCGATGACCATGTCAATGGCCTGATAG
>DASYWL010000013.1:0-24622 GCA_035936055.1 Thermomicrobiales bacterium | reverse complement strand
TCAACACTCACCTCGACCACATCAGTGAGCCGGCACGCGTGCGCGGGGCGCAGGTGATTCTGGAGGTACTGGAGGGCTGGTCACCCCAGACGCCGATCATCATCCTGGGCGATTTCAACTCCAGCCCCTACCGCCCGACCTCGCACGCCGCGTACACGCCACGCACCTTCGGCCTCTTCGCTGAAGCCGGGTTCATGGACGCCTACCGCTCGGTCGCCGGTATTTGGCCCCCGCCCGCCTCATTTCACAACTATGAGGGCGAGCGCTACGTACCCGACCGCTATGGGACGTGGTACATCGATTGGCCCTTGACACGAAACCTGCGCGTCCTCGCTGCCGAGATCCTCCGCCATCGATCCGAGGATGCGCCCGTCAGCGACCACTATCCCGTTGAGGCGGTTGTGACCTACACCGACGTCGCATAGGCGAAAGCCGTTCCACGGCATCTGCACCACTGCCCACGCCGATGGTACGCGGCTTTGCGACTCGCACCGCAACCCTTTCCCACCCGACGCGTTTACCCTCTCTATAGGCGATCGACTACCTCCGGGCTAACCGGCCGGAGCCACGAGAGGCACGCGGCATGGATGCCGGCACGATAGCGACATCCAACGACGAGCGCACCGACCGTACGGAGCGGACCGGCCCTGAGACCACCCCGGCCCAGATCCGCGCCGCCCAGCACGACCCCGAGGCCACCGCGGACATCTACGCGAGCTGGTCCGAGCCGGTCTACCGCTACTGCCTGCGCCGTCTCGAATCACCGGAGGCCGGAGGACGCCACCTCGCGCACCTTCGAGCGCGTGCTGCGCTCCCTGCCCGATTATCGCGTCGATGTGACCCGGCCGGGCGCGACCTTCCGCGCCTGGCTCTTCGCCATCGCCCACAACACCGTCGTCGACCATCACCGACGCCGCCGCTTCCACCTCTCACTCGACCGCCTGCTCCATCCGCTGCGGAACCGTCCCGCCTTCGACCCGCCCGATCCCGATCGCGCCCCGGACGACGCCGCGATCAGCCGAGACGAGGGTCGCGCAGTGTGGATCGCCCTCGGGCACCTGCCCGAGCGGCAGCGCCGCGTCGTCGAGCTGCGGCTGGCGGGGCTCACCGGCCCGGAAATCGCCACCGCCCAGAACATGACCCTCCCGGCGGTCAAGTCGGTCCAGTTCCGCGCCTATCAGACGATGCGCGAGGTGGTGACCGAGCTTGGCTACGCGCCGGACGCGCGGAGGACGCCGGGGGGCTGAGCGATGGCTATCTCGGCGGCGTCGAGTGCTCCAGCCGCGATGCGGCGTTCGCGCTGCTGCAGGGACGTCTCTAGCGAGGCGGGCGCATCTGCGTCCTGGCCGACGGGAACATCGAGCCACTGATGCTCGCGCCGATGTTCCACGAGCGCGAGCTGATCGTGATCGGCTCCAGCGACCGTCCGGACTACGCCGCGCACGCGCGCTGGTACTTCCCCATAGTGCACGGAACCGGGCATGAGCTGGAGCGGCTCTTCGACCTGCGCATATCCGCCGCCGAGCTGCCCGATACCTTCGCGCCTCTGGCCGCCGGATCGACGACCGCAAAGGTCCTGGTCCGGTACGAGAATGGCGAGCTCGGCTGGTAACCCTTCGCCAACACCGTCGCTCATCCGTACAATCGTACAGACAGCGAGCGGAGAACCGTCAACGGCAGGTCCCGGCTGGTCACATACCGGCGCAGGGCGATCGAGGGGGAGCGTTGCCGAGCGGCGCCGGGGAGAGATAATCATGTTGGGGATTCTCTGGACGATTCTCGTCATCGCGGTGGTGGTCTGGCTGCTCGGCCTGCTGCTCGACATCGGCGGCTCGCTCATCCACGTGCTGCTGATCATCGCCGCCGTCATCCTGATCTACAACATGATCACCGGCCGCCGCGCCGTCTGACACACTGTTCCGCAACGCCACTCGCTTCAGCACCTGGGAGTTCTCGCCATGATCGATCTCGACAGCCGCATCGTCCTCGTCACCGGCGCCGGCGGCGCCATTGGTTCGGCCACCGCCCACACCATTGTCCAGGCCGGTGGCCGGGTGGTGCTGCACGACCGCGACAAGGCATCGCTGAAGGACCTCGCCGAAGTGCTGGGCGACCGCGCCACTGCACTCGTCGCCAACCTCGTCGATGCGGAAGCCACCGACGATCTCTGGGCCCGTGCGCTGGCGGCATATGGGCATATCGATGTGCTGGTGAACAACGCCGGGATCTACCCGCCCGCGCCGATCGACGACCCACTGGAGGACTGGGTCGCCGTCTGGGATCGCTCACTGGGCGTCAACCTCATCGCTCCGGCGGTGCTCTGCCGGGCGGCAGTCCGCTCGTTCCGAGCACAGCGCGAGGGCGGGATCATCGTCAACCTCGCCAGCCGCGCCGCCTTTCGAGGCGAGGACCCGGATTACTGGCACTACGCCGCGGCCAAGGCGGGTGTCGTCGCGATGACGCGAACCATCGCCCGGCAGTACGGCCGCGAGGGGGTGACCGCCTTCGCGGTCGCGCCGGGCTATGTCGACACGCCCTTCAACCAGGTCTTTGCCGAGACGGTCGGGGTGGAGGTCGCCGCAGCGGACACCGGGCTCGGCGAGGTCGCCCAGCCGCAGGACGTCGCCAACGTGGTCGTCTTCCTCGCCTCGGGGCTGGCCCGCCATGCAACCGGCGCGACGGTCGACGTCAACGGCGCGAGCTACGTGCACTGACAGCGGCTCCGGGTCATGCCATGGCACCTGAAGGGCGAGTCTGGTCGGACACAGGTCTGCCACCCGCAACCACCGACTGCCGTCATCGTGAGCCGAGGTCCGAGGGACCGGAGTCGAAGCATCTCTTGCGCCGGGATTGCCAGACATCGAGTGTCGGAGCATGGATCGCAAGAGATGCTTCGACCCATTTGACTCGGGCCGGTGGCCGAGAGGACTCTTCGGCGGCACTCAACACAGGCTCTTATGTCGGTCCGCACTCCGGGCTCAATCCAGCGTTGCCTCAACCATCCTGCACTTGGCTGCAGACGGCGGGCCTATATCGGTCAGAGTTCACTCCTGCAGATGGTCCTGGGCGTTATCGTCCCGCTCCAGCGAGCGGCGCACCGCCCGGATCTCCTCCCGCAGTGATGCGATCTCGGCGCGCAGGGCGGTGTTCTCGCTCTCCAGCGCCTCGCCCTCGCCGGAGACCGCGCTGCCGATGAGGTAGGTCGCGATCGAGGCGGTGATGTACCCGAAAATGCTCACCGCGTAGATGCGCATCAGGATCGCGATCGTCCGCGCCTCGGGGCTCACCACGTACTTCTCGTTGTTGATCGTGGTCACCAGCGCCGACGACCACCAGATCGCATCGCCCAACGTCCGGATTTGCGCGTCGGCCACCCCCTGCTCAAAGAAGTAGGCGCCGACCGCGCCGGCCAGCATCACCACCAGTGTCAGCAGCCCCACGTAGGCGAGCTGCGCGCCCCGCGTGATGCGCCGGATCACCCGCATGCCCCGGTTCATGCCGCCCAGCAGGCGCACGAGGCTCAGCGAGCGCACCGCCCGGATCGCCCGGAAGGCGCGCAGCGGCCGCAGGAACGGCAGCGCCAGCGAGATGATCGTCAGCCAGTTGGCGCGCAGGAAGGCGAGCTTCGCCGGCGCCACCCAGAGGCGCACCGCGAAGTCGATCACGAAGACGCCCCAGATCACCTGCAACGCCTGGTCGATCCGCACGCGCCCGAGCGGTCCCAGCTCCGTGTTCGCGTAGTCGACGAGCAGCAGCACGAGGAAGACGAGCCCGAGCACGGTCATCGCCGGCTCGAGCAGCGCCTGCAGGTTGTCGAGCAGCTCCCAGCGCTCGCGGTGCTTTTCCTCCCGCTCCTCTGCCTGGTCGGGCGGTCGCGGCTCCCGTACGGGATCGGGTGGCTGGTGTGGTGGTGATGAGTCCGGTCGCTCGTCCGTCATGCCGGGCTCGATGCAGGAATCGTGCCGACCACGATGCGAGCATCTCCCTGTGGCACAATGGCTCCACTTGGCCATCCCGCGTCCACCGACGCGCCATCACGACCCGAAAGGACCTGAGCGATGTGTCCTCTCCCGCAGCTACGCGCAGCCGCCGTAACCCTCACCCTGCTGATCGCGATCGCCGCGATGCTGCCGGCCCTCACCGCTGCCCAGACACCAGGTACCGATGGGGCGAGCCTCCAGGGTTGCGCCGCGCCGGGCACGGTGTCCGTGGTCGCCGGCGCAGCCGGCGGCAAGGCGGTGACGATCGCCGAGACCGAGACTGGCATCACCCTGACCATGCCGGACGGCACCACTCACGATCTCCCCGCCGGCGAGCTCCGCCTCGAACCCGGCATGGCGATCGTGCTCGCCGACGACGGCACCCACATGGTGCTGAGCACCGCAACCGGCGAGACGTGGCTCTTCGACCCGGTGGAGTACCGGGACTTTCAGGCCGGCATGACCCCCGCCACTGCACCCTTCGTCCAGACCGGCCCCTACGTCGCCGCCCCGATCACCGATGACGGCCTCGACTGGCAGATCGTCGACATGCGCACCGGCGAATCGGCGACCACGAGCGAGATTCTCGGCGGGCCGTTCCCGGTCGCCGCGGACGCCTACGCGCTTCCCAACAGCGGCGACGACCGCGGGATCGCCGCGATCCGCTTCCGGCAGATGGCCGAGCCGATCGCCGGCCTCGGGGCCACGCCGACGCCCTTCGCGAATGTCGGAGCAACCCTCGTGATCCCAGGCGACCTCGCCGGGGCGGCCTTTGTCGACCTGGAACCCGAGGCACTGCTCTTCCACGACGCCGATCCGATGCTCTTCGCCGGCAACCGCAGCGTCGTCTTCAGCCCCGACCACTCGCAGGTCGCGTGGGCGACCGGCAGCGGCGATCCCTTCGGCGAGACCCATGAGGTCCTGGTGGCGAGCCTCGATGCCCTCGAGGAGCCGACCGCCTACCTCGCGCCCGGCGCCCCGGACGCCCGCGTGCCACTGCTCTTCACGCCGGACGGCACCGCGCTGCTGGCGCTAGTCGACGGTGCGCTGACCCGAATCGATCTCGCCACCGGGGAGGCGCAGCCCGCCAACGCGCCGGGGATCACCGGCGAGGGCATTCGCGTTGCCAACCCGGTCGACGGCACCATCATCTACGACGCCGGCACCCCCGAGCAGCCAGAGGTTATGCTCTATGACGCCGCCACCGACACCGCCACCCCGCTTCCCGAGTTGAACGCCTACCCATGGATCTACCCGCTCGCCGGGTGGACCTACGCTGGAGCGACCGGTGCAGGCGACCCGGCCAGCACCGTGCTGATCGACACGCGCACCGGACAGATCGCCACAGATCTGCCCACAGCCGGTGACAACCAGACTGTCCTGAGCGAGGCCATGCTGGCGGGCGACTTTCGCGACGGCGTGCTGGTCACCGGGCGGCCGGACGGCACCGTGCTGGTGCAGGACGGCGCCACCGGCGAGGCCTGGGTAACGCCGATGCCGGAGGGGATGGAGCCGGGCTTGGTGCCGCGGCTGTCGATCTCGCCGGACGCGCGGTGCCTGCTGCTGAGCACCACCACGGCGGGCAGCAATATGCCGTTCGCCAGCTGGCTCGCGCCGATCGCGGCGGGTGCCACCTGGACTGCGCTGGAGACACCGGCGCTCGGTTGGTGGCAGATCGGGGGCGAGTAACCTCGCTTCGACGAGGACGATACCGACCCCGAGCACGATTGTGTGACAAATACGTAAGAATACGGATGTGCCTCGATACCTGCCCCTGCATACTGGTATCAGGTCGGCAGGATACCAGTTCGCCAGGGTGGCGATTGGCAGTCGCCGGCCCGGGTCACCAGCGGCTCCTCGCCCCAATGGCCCCGGCATCACGCGACCAGGCTGCCGGGCAGGGCTCCGAGGCGATGCTGAATTGGACGGCAGCATCGGTTTGTGGTCGCTTGAAGCGAGGGAGATCTCGGTGCGGCCCATCGAGACCCTCCTGTCTCTCGTCGGTCTGCGGCAGGAGCGCAATGGGGCGCTCACCGGCCCTCGACCCGGGTTCCGCCGGGAGTCAGCACGCGCACGATCACGGGCCCGATGCTGACTCGATCGGGAACGTGGATCGAGGGCCGCTGCGGCAGGACGATCAACGAGTGATCGCTCGCCGGGTCCCAGTTCGGTCAGACCTACGTCCGACGGTGGTCGGTCGCGACCGAGGCAACCATTCAAACCCCTCCCCTCCTTATCCGTCATCCCGCGCGGTGCGGTCAATGCGCACCCCCTTCCCTCCCGGCACCAGCCAGCCGATTCGCGCAGAACCGGCCGCGCGGCACTGACGACACCATACTGGGTCCCACCCGTCACCCACGCAATTAAATCCAAATCCGGGGCTACGGGGCTACCAATTGGACGATCGCACGTCGCGCATCGCACGCGTGACCATCCGGACAATGGCGCTAGCGGTTTCCTTCGACCGCAGGTACTGGTCCGGGCTGTGGGCATCCAGATAGCCGGTGTTGCCCGCCTCACGGTCAACCGGTGCCGAGCCGGACTCGTCACCACCGCCCTGAAACCACCGCTCGATGCCGCTACCGAGAACGAGCGGGTCCATCTCGGAATAGACGTTCACCCATCCCTCCAGCATCGACGGCACCGGCAGGTTGTCACCTGACTCTCCTTTACGTGCAAGATTGCGCCGAAAATGGCCGATCGAGAGCGGCGACCCGACCGTCACTAGGCCCGGCACCTGCAGACGCTCGTACTCCCGCAGCACGTCGTACCCGATCACTGAGCCCAAACTGTGCGCGACCAGAATCGTCGCCCCGTCAGCTCCCAGCACCGCGTTGCGAAAGGCGATCCGGACGTCGTTGCGGATCGAGGGGTCGCGGAAGTAGATCTCGACGTCGGCCATGCGTCGCGCGATGTAGACGCCGTCCAGCATGGTGAGGTGGGCGACCGCAGCGATGATGTCGAAGAGCAGGGCCCATTGGCGGCCGAAGTCGGTCCCCTCGAAGCGAGTCTGCGCCTCGCTCCATGCGGCCAAGCGCCACTCGCCGAGCCGCTTCCGGAGATCGATGCCGTAGTCACCAATGATCCGGCTGACCGCCTGCAGACTGGCAATGGCATCGGTCACCGGACCAAGAATCCACTCCCGCAGCAAATCCTCGACGCGATTGGTGTCATCGGTCCCCTCTTCCTCATGGCCTCTGCGTGCAGCGATCAGGCGTGGGTCATCACCGAGGCGCTCGTCCAGCTCGTGAAGGTGCCGGCGAACCGCCTCGTCGTCACCGTAGGCAGGGCCGAACCCGCGCTCCAGCACGTCGAGCAGCTCGTTCGGGTTCTCCAGCAGTTGCGCGGTACGGTCCTCCAGTGCGATCTCGATCGCGGCGCGGCGGGACGCCTCGTCGCTCGCCTCAGAGACGATCGGCACCTGCCCTGCCCGCTCCTCGACGATGTTGCAGATTCCGGCATCGGCCACCGCGAGTGCGCCGAGATGCCGATGGAGGTGCTCGAGGTCGTCCTTGAAGTCGTACCGGGAAACCTCCGCCCCTTCGCGCCGCCCGATCTCGATCAGCGGCGTGGGCTCGGGCAGGTACTCCCGCTCGGCACGATCGAGGAGATCGCCGTAGTAGAGAAAGTCGACCTGCTCGCTGGTCAGGTCGTCGTACCCGACGTTTCGGAGGCCCTCCTGCACGAGGCGGGTGAACTTCCGGCGAAGATACTCCTGATTGCGGCCACTCAGGCCACGTCCGTGGGTGAGCAGCAGCCGAACCACGTGTATCCCTCCGTCACCCGATCCACTTGGGATCCAGCCTGTGTGTACCTAACTGGTGGGCGGCTTCGCCTGCTTGCGCTCGGCACGGCCCGTCCAGAACAGCGCCTCGTTGGCGCTGTCGAGCAGTTCGGCAAGACCGGTCGCACTCATGAAGGCGAGGAACAGCCGGGTCGGCCCCGGAGCGACCCGCAGGCCGTAGACGAGGAAGGCCGCCACCCAGGTCCCGGTGCAGGTTGGACACGCGACGAGTTCACCGAGCGCCTTGCGCACGCCGCTGCCCTCCGGAGCGGTCGTCTGGCTGGTGCCGTAGCTGTCCGACTCGGTTTTCGTGACCGGTTCGCGCAGCGGCTTGGTGACCTGGTCGTAGGCAGTGAGCCGGCCGGTACGAAAGGACGCCAAGCCCAGCATTGTCAGGTCGAGGCCAGTCAGCCTGAGCTGCGACTCATTCTCCTGTTCTCGTTTCGAGAATGCGGCGAAGAGACCCAGGAAGATGCCGATCAGCGTAATGTAGGCGGCGTTCTCCGGCTGCTTCTGCTCACGCTGTTGCTCGTTCCCGCTGCCATCCATCCGACCCTTCTCCTGTCGGTATCCGTCGTATCCAGCGACACTGTCCGGTGCTAGGAGCACGACGCATGGCGCATGCCACGCCCATCTCGGCGCCGAGCAAGGCTGACCAATGCTCGTTGCCGGCCGCCGGAACCGGCCTGCGAGGGGCGACTGCGCGATGGAAACCTGGCACCTCGAGGACGACAGTGCAGAGACGTCGATCCTAGCGTCGAACGGCATTACATCGATCGCCATGCCGCCCTCGCTCAGCGCCGGACAGGTTCCGAGTCCGCAACTACGATTCGCCACCGGCATCGGCCAGCCGCACCCAGGACTCCGCGAAGGCGAGGAACGCGGAGCTGCGGTAGATTCCCTCCGGCTGGTGCACCTCCCCGGCGATCTCGATCCCGTCAACCCGGATCGCCGCGCCCGCGCAGGGCAGCACCACGTTGGTCACCTCCCAGCGGCTGCTGCCCACCCTCGGCGTGGCGACCATGTGCACCGCCTCCAGCGCGTCGCGCCACTCCAGCTCGATCGTCGTCGCCCCGGCTGCACAGGTCACCCGGTGCAATCGGATGCCGTCCGCCAGCATGGTGAATCGCGCCGGCTGGATTTCCCGATCCTCGATGCCGCGACCCTGCAGACGGTCGAACTGGCTGTTGAACTGCACCCACACGAGATGCGCCATTGCCGTGTTGTCAGCAAAGATACCGGCCGGCGCCTGCTCGTCCAATCCAGATGCCGCCGGGTCGACCCAGATCACCAGCGCCTCGCCGGCACCCTCCGGCGACCACGCGCACCGCCAATAGCTCGCGACGGCGATCACCTCCTCCGTATCGGGCCGGTAGAGCATCAGCAGGGGATTGTCACCGGCGAAGGCGACGTCGGGCTTCACGGTGATGTCAGGCATGGCATGGTATCCCCTTCGGTGACGCGCAGCGTGTCCCCGCACATCATCGGTTCTATACTTCACGCGACACGGGACCCGGACGGATCAGCAGCCACATGAGGCAGCCATGCAGGCGATCGCGCTCCACCACCAGCATATCCCCCTGCCGGCAACCTCGCTCGTCGGCCGGGAAGGCGATCTTGCCCGCATTACCGAGGTGCTCTCGAGACCGGACACCCGCCTGGTCACCCTCATCGGGCCGGGCGGTGTCGGCAAGACGCGCCTCGCACTCCAGATCGCCCACGACCTCGACCCCCGGATCGCCGAGGAGGTCGCGCTGGTGCTCCTCACGCCGGTCGACGAGGCCGCCGAGGTGCTGCCCGCTATCGCCCACGGCATCGGCATCAGCCAGTCCGATACCCTGCCGATCGAGGACCGCATCATCTCCGCGGTCGACTCCCGACGCCTGCTGCTCATTCTCGATAACGCCGAGCACGTCGCCGAACACCTCGCCCTGCTCGGTCAGCTTCTCGCCCGCTGCCCCAACCTCAAGATCCTCGTCACCAGCCAGATGATGCTGCGCCTCTCCGCCGAGCGGGTGGTGCCGATCGAGCCTCTGCCCGTCACCAGCACCTCCATCAGCGAGCTCGCGCCGGCGACTGAGCTCTTCGTGGAGCGTGCCCGCGCGGTGCGGCTTGATCTGGAGGTCACCCGGGAGACCGTCCGCGCGATCGACGATATCTGCCAGCAGCTTGACGGGCTGCCGCTGGCGATCGAGCTGGCCGCCGCGCGCGCCCGGTTCCTCTCGCCGACCGCGCTCCGTGACCGCCTCTCCGAGCGATTGCCGGTCCTCGTCGGTGGCCCGAGGGACGCCCCGGAGCGGCACCAGACCCTCCGCGCCACACTGCACTGGAGCCACGACCTGCTCGACGACGATGAGCGCGCGCTCTTCCGGCGGCTGGCGATCTTCCGGGGCAGCGCACCGTTCGATGCGGTCGAGCCGGTCTGCAACGCCGACGGTGCGCTCGGGCATCGCACGGAGGAACTGCTCGGCGTGCTCGCCGACCACAGCCTCGTGCGCATCTTCGAGCCACCGGACACCGGCCCGCGCGTGCGGATGCTCAACACGATCCATGAGTTCGCGCAGGAGCAGCTCGAGGTCAGCGGCGAGGCGAACCGCATCGCCGGGGTCCATGCCGCATGGTTCGCCCAAGCCGTCATCGACCAGCCTGAAGAGCACTGGCGCACCGGCACGTCCGAATTGCGCGTCTGGACGGTCCGTTACGAGCGGGATTCGGATAACCTGCAGGTGGCCTTGGAGCGGACCGTGGCCCAAGAGGACTGGACGCGTGCCGTGCAGATGGTCTCCGCCCTCGTCTCGTTCTGGATGGAGACCGGCCAGATTCGGGAAACCCGAGTCTGGACCCAACGGCTCGCACCCTACGCCGACGCCATGCCGCCGGAGATTCAGTTGCGCTTCTGGTACATGGCGGCGATCGCCGCCTTTGCCAATGAGGTGCCCGACGATGCATTGGCCAGCGCTCGTCGCGCCCTGACGCTTGCCGACGAGCTCGGCCACGCCCGGCTTGCGGCGAACGCGCAAAACCTCATCGGCATGATCCACTGGCAACGCGGTGAAGCCGAAGAAGCCGAGCGGATGCAGCTGCTGGCGGTGGAAACGATCCACAAGGCACCCGACCGCACGCGGGGCGGCATGTTCCTCGCCACGATCGGGGAGCAGCTGATCGAGCATGGTCAAGCCGAGCGCGGAGAGGCGCTGCTGCGCGAGGGGTTGGAGGCCATTGAGCACGACCGGCCGGAGGTCAAGGCGCTGGCGCTGGGTGCACTGGTGGATCTCCTGCTGGCCCGCAACGACATCGATGAGGCGGGCGAGACTCTGGAGGCGAGTCTCGCCTACCACCGTGACCCGCCCCACCGGCAGCCCGTGGCACTCGCCGATCGGCTCTGCAGCGCCGCGCGGCTGGCGACGCTCTGCGATCGCCCTGTTGATGGCGCGCGTCTCCGCGGCGCGGCGTCCGCCATTCTGGAGCGCCTCGGCATGATGCAGCACAGCCAAACCGAGGAGATGCTCGCTCGGACCGATGCGCGTCTCCGCGCGGTGCTCGATGAGGTCACCTTGCGCCGGGAGATGAACGCTGGCAGGGGGATGTCTATTCCCGAGGCGATCGCCCTGGCAACCGACATTGCCCGGATGCGTTCCGAGGCGCCGTCCCAGGCCGAGCCACCACCGGCTGAGCGGAAGGACGCCGGACTCACCGACCGGCAGCGGGAGATCCTGCGGCTGCTCGCCGCGGGCAAGTCCAACGCGGCGATCGCCGAGGAGCTGTTCATCAGCGAGCGCACGGTGACGACTCACCTGACCCGCATTTACGATCGGCTCGGCGTCGCCACGCGCGGCGAGGCGATCGCCCGGGCGCACGAGCTCGGTATCGTCCCCGCCGCCTCGCGTACGTAACGTACGAAGTCCTACGTACGCATCCCCTCCTCCGTGAAATACGCGGTCTCTACGATGTACGGCGGTCGAGCATCCTGCATGATAGGTGCATGACCGGTTCGATTCGACCGACCATCACGGAGGACCACATGACCATCTCCAGCACCAGCCACCGACCGTCCGCCGCTGAGGGTCTGCACACGTACGGCCTGGCGGGCATCGATCTCCAGCGGGCGACCGAGCGCCGCACGACCGCGACGAGCGCCCGGACTACAGACCGGCAATCCAGTCTGCTCCACCGGATGCGCCAGGCGGCCGGCGACGCGATCATCCGGCTCGGCGCCAGCATCGCCGGCGAGGCGGCTCGCCCGACGACCGCCCCGAGCATCCAGCCGAAGGTCGACCTAGCCTGATCCACGACCATACCAATTACCGTCGCGTCATTCCCCCTCCAGCTTCCATTTTCTGATGACACCCGCCCCTTCAGAGAGGCGGGTGTCTCATGGTGCGACAAGAGGTAACAAACACCTTCGTAGCACTGCTGTATCTGTGCGGTTGACCCTCTGCGGGGTATAGCCTACCCATCATCGTCCTTGTCTTTCTTGTAAATGTCGTCGCGCAACCACCCTTCACCGTACAACTCACCAGATCGTCACCAAACGCATCCCCGCCATTGTTGTGTCTCCCGGTCCCAGAAGAATCCATACTCAACGGGAGCTGACCGCTCCGAGAACAACTCGCACGGTAACGACTTGAGGTGCTTGTCAGCTGCCTTCAAGCGCTTCACCAACTCCTCATCGTCAATTTGATGATAGAAGTAGTAGCGGATAGGGGTATCGGGAAATTCTTCATCCGATTCGTCTCCAAACTGAATAGCAACCGAAATATGGGGACCACTAGGTGTATGCCGTGTCTTCCGTATTGTTTCCAAGACTCTATTGCGGAAAGCCTCGCCGGCGGTGGTCACAAGTGGCTCGAAGAACTTGTGAACTAGTGGCCAGAGAACTGCGATGACGAGCGCCGTCTCAGCCAACCCGAACGCCGGCTTTCCCCGATTGTCATACGATGTCGACTCGATCGGTACTCTGTACAGGCTCATCAGTTCTTCTTCGATAGGCTTAGCTACACCGCGACTAACAGCCTGCTGGATTCTGTGAACCAAGATGCGATTTTGGCTGGGATCATGCACCCGTGTACTCCTACACATTAGCCCCAAAAAGAACAAGGAGATTCATCCTAGCGGTAACAGTGGATGACGCGTACACAAGGGACTAGCCAGGTGGTTCTAGGGTGCTACGCCACCGCGACAGGATGCTCGCCGCCGGTGTCGCTGCCCTGCCCGCGCACCCGCAGCCAGTGCACGCCGATGCCAATCACCATCAGGGTCAGGCCAACGGCGTCCTGCACCGGACCGGTGTAGAGCAGCAACCCCGCCGCGACGATCAGAATCGCCCGCTCGACCATGTTCGCCCGCTGGACCACCCAGCCGCCCACCCCGGCCACCAGCGCGACGATGGCCAGGCAGGCGGTCACCGTCGCGAGGATGATCCGCTCCACGTCTCCGATCGCCAGCAGGTGCACACCGCTCTCCGTGTTGAGCGTGAACATGAACGGCACGATGAACGCCGGCAGCGTGTACTTCCACGTCACCATCATCGTCTTGAACGGGTTTGCCCCGGTGATCGCCGCCGCCGCGAACGGCGAAAGCGCCGTCGGCGGGGAGACCTCCGAGAGGACCGCGTAGTAGAAGATGAACATGTGCGCGGCCACATCCGGTACGCCGAGCGTGGTCAGCGCCGGTGCGGTGATCGCCGCCGCGATGATGTACGACGCCGTCACCGGCACCGCCAGCCCGAGCACCCAGACGGCGATCCCGGTGAAGAGCACCGTCAGGAAGAGGTTGTTGTTGGCGAGGTCGACGATCAGGTCGGACATCTTCAGGCCGAGTCCGGTCAGCACCATGATGCCGACAATGATGCCCGCCGTCGCCGTCGTCGCCGCCACCGAGAGGGTGCCGACCGCCCCGCCCCGCAGCGCCTGTGCCGTGCGGATCGGCGTCAACGCCGTCTCGCGCCGCAGGAAGCTGAGCAGGAAGGCCAGCACGATCGCCCAGAAGACGGCCGTGATCGGCGTAAAGCCCATGATCATCAGCACGACGATCGCGATCAGCGACGTGAAGTGGTACCAGTACCGCATCGTGAGGGTCTTGAGCGGCAGTGTCTCGATGATCACCGCCCTGGTGCCCATGCGGCGGGCATCCAGCTCGATCATGAGGAAGATACAGAGGTAATAGAGGATGGTCGGCACCATCGCCATCTTGATCACCTCCAGATAGGAGATCTGGAGGAACTCGGCGATCAGGAAGGCCGCCGCACCGAGCGTCGGTGGCGAGAGGATCGCGCCGATGCCAGCTGCTGACAGCACCGCGCCGCCCGACTCCGGATCGTAGCCCGCCTTGCGCAACATCGGCCACGCGACCGAGCCGAGCGTTACCGTGGTGGCGACGCCGCTGCCGGAGACGGTGCCGAGCAGGAAGCCGGCAATCGTGGTCGTGCGGCCAGCTCCGGAGGCCCGCCGCCCGGTGGCCGCGAACGAGAAATCGAGGAAGAACTTGCCCGCACCAGAGAACTCGAGCACCGCGCCGTAGATCGTGAAGAGGATGATGTACGTCGCGGCGACGTCGAGCGGGACACCGTAGATGCCCTCAAGCGAGATGTAGAGTGTGCCGACCATGCGGTCGACGTCGTAGCCGCGGTGTCCCCAGGCACCGCTGAGCATATCGCCGAAGCGGCCGTAGGCAATCAGGCCGACGGCCACCGCCGGCAGGATCCAGCCGACAGTGCGTCGGGTCGCCTCGACCACGAGCAGGATCAGCAGCACGCCCATCAGGACATCCGTCTCATTGGGACGCGCCGCGCGGTAGATGAAGTTGTCGAAGTCCCACAGCGGATAGAGTGCGGCGATCACCGAGAGCACGACCAGCGCGCCATCTGGAATCACGGCGAAGAGCGACCGCGTGCTGAACCCGTTCCCGCCTGCGAGCCCGGGCACCACGATGAAGACCAGCGGCACGGCAACCGCCAGCAGCGCCATGAGCACCATGCTGTTGTCAACCAGCGGGTAGCCCAGGACGGCGACCGCCACCATGATCGTGACCACGTCGAGGATCGGCACGAGTGGGGCGTTCCGGCGACGGGCCGGATAGAGCAGGAAGGTGAGCACCAGCACGATCGCGAGGAAGATGGTGCGGTAGGTCTGTGCGGGGATCGTCGTGCGGGTGGCGTAGAGCGCGTAGACAGAGAGGCCAATCGCGATCACCGCGACGATGACCGTCATTGGCCCACTGAGCTGCCGGGTTGGGCTCTCGGCTTCGAAATCAGCGACATTGACCTCTTTGAGCTCGATGTTGCTCTCGGCCTGCGCCTCCTCGGTCTGAGGATCGACGTGCTGCGCTTCCCGATCCTTGTCCCTGTCCGTCATGCCGTCCCCGTCCCCCAGAGAAGCGCGCCGTCGTCTCAGCCCCGACACCCCGCGATGCCCTGCTGCAGCAGGGCTTGGTGTCGGGTCTGGATGGTCACGGCAGCAGAGCCCTCCACCCGGTCCGCCAGCGAGATCTCGTCAGTGCCGTCGGACCGCAGCCGGTGCCTGCCGATCTGGTCGACTCGTACGACAAGGGCATCGACGGTCAGCGGCGGGCTGATCACCGCGAAGCCGCCGTCCGTGCGCTCGACGGCACCGTCCGTGGCGTAGTACTCGGCAGCGGCGGCACGGTCGGTCTCGATGCCGGTCCGGACGAGGCGGCCGTTCACCACGCGCCAGGATTCCCGCACCTCGACGCCATACATCGAATGCGTGAACACCAGTGTCACCGTGTCGCCCGGAGCCATCTGCTCGCAGACCAGCACGCGGCCGTCGTCCGT
Source organism: Thermomicrobiales bacterium (assembly GCA_035936055.1). Lineage (GTDB taxonomy): Bacteria > Chloroflexota > Chloroflexia > Thermomicrobiales > UBA6265 > JACCVC01. The sequence goes on along the minus strand of DASYWL010000013.1, from coordinate 9,066 downwards.
TGTGACGGTGAGCCGCGTGGCCGGCTGCAGCGCAATCCCGAGCAGCGCCATGGCCACCAGCGTCGCCGCCGGCAGCCACAGCATGCGTCGGATCAGCATCCCGACATGGTCACGGCGATCTCATGATCCTTCCTCTGCTGATCTAGCTGGCCGGCGTGGCCTCCGGGATGTCCACACCCTGCTCCTCAAAGTAGCGAACTGCGCCCGGGTGGTACTCGAGCGCCGTCGAGCTCATCGCCGTCTCCAGTTGCAGGTTGTTCGCGGCGGAGTGGACCGCGACCAACTCGTCCTTGTGCTCGAACATGGTCCGCACGATGTCGTAGGCCAGCTGCTCGTCCATGTCGGCATGGACCACCAGCACGTTCGGCACGACGATGGTCTCGACCGCCTCGCTCTGGTCTGGGTAGGTGTCGGCCGGAATCGTATCAACATCGTAAAACTGGCCGAACTGCTCCTGCATCTCCTCGACGTACTCGTCGGTGCTCAGCAGTTCGTAGCTGATGTTCGGCGTGGCGCCGAGGTCGGTGATCGCCGAGGTCGGCAGGCCGCCCGACCAGAAGAAGGCGTCAATCTTGCCGTCCTTGAAGGCAGCGGCCGACTCGGAGGCACCAAGCTGCTCCTGCTGGAAGTCGTCGGTACTGAGCCCGGCAACCTCGAGGAGACGCTGCGCGATCACCTCGGTACCGCTGCCCGGCGAGCCGGTGGAGACTGTCTTGCCGGCGAGATCCTCGAGCGACTCGATCCCCGATTCGGGGTTGACCACGACCTGAGTGAAGTTGTTGTAGAGGGTGACCAGCGAGCGCGCGTTGATCGGGTCCTCGAACGGCTCGTTACCCTGCACGGCGTCGTAGGCCGTGTCGGAGAGCACGAAGGCGAGGTCGGCGTCACCCTGATCGATCAGGTACATGTTGTCGACCGATGCCGAGGTGACCTCGGCGGTGAACTCGTACCCTTCGAGCTGCTCGCTGAGGAGGTCGGCGAGGCCGCCGCCGTAGGGGTAGTAGACACCGCCGGTGCCGCCGGTTGCGATCGACATCCGCTCCTGCGCCAGTGCCGCAGGGGCAGAGATCATCGCCAACACGCCGAAGAGCATCGCGAGACGAACCATCAACGACCGCATCTGGTCCTCCTTTGCTGACCGGGCCCCGACGGACCCGCACCACGACAACACGACCTGCCAACGTCCGTTCGGACTTCACTTGTGATGACGCCGCGAGTATAGCACGGTGATGGCGGCTTCAATAGGCCGACCGCCGGATCATTGCCTGCCAGAGCTGGCCGGGCCGGCCCTGCGGTGAAGTCGCCAGCTCCCTCAAGGGGTTCGACCCGGTCAAGACCGTGACGATCTACGGCGCGCCGGTTACTCAGACAAGCTGAACAAGGCACCGCCGTCACCCTTTCTGCCGGGGTCAGCCAACGTGCCACCCAGTTGATCGCGAGGCTTCGCGGCGTTGCACGGACCACGGAAGTGGCTGCCCGGTTGTTCCGCTGTGCCCCGGCTATCCCTGCCACCGCCTACCACATCGCGTATCCTCAAGATGCGCCATGTGAGCGGTGCAGCCTCAGGACAACTGTTGGAGACGTGCGATTGTTGCATTCACCCACCTCCAATCGATGGCGATGGCCTGTCACCCTCGCCCTGCTCACCCTCCTCTACCTCGTCCTCCGCGTCACCGATCTCGACCAGCTCGTCACGGTCGACGAGCCTTTCTGGCTCGCCCGCTCGGCCAATTTCTACCGCGCGCTCTGGCAGGGCGACCTCGCCTATACCTTCCAGCATGCCCATCCGGGCGTGACGACGATGTGGGCCGGCATGGTCGGCTACTGGGTCGCCGCGCCCGGCTATGTCGACGCCTTCGATACCAACCTCGACAACGTCTTCAACATCCACCAGCGGCTGCGGGAGATGGGACTCGCCGCACTGGACGTCCTCATCGCCGCACGGCTCGCCAAGATCGGCCTGCAGGCGATGCTCTTCCTGCTCTCCCTGGTCTTGCTTCGCCGCCTCTTCGGCGTAGGGATTACCGTCGTGGCCGGCGCCATCATCGCGCTCGACCCCTTCCTGATCGCCCACGATCAACTGCTCCAGATCGACGGCCTGGTCACGATCAGCAGCCTGGCGGCGGCCCTCGCACTGGCAGACGCGGTGACGCGTGACCGGTGGGACGCTGCTCCCTGGATCGTCGCCGGGGCGCTGGCGGCCATCGCCTGGCTCACGCGCATCACCGGGCTGGCGCTCATCGGTGTGACCGGGCTTGTGCTGCTCATCACCGTGCTGATGGGGAGGCGAGGGACATTGGGGGCACGCCTGCGTACCGCGACCCGCTACGGGACACTGTGGCTCACGGCGGCACTCATCACCACCATCGCCCTCTGGCCGGCGCTGTGGACCGGGCCCGAACGTGCCGTGGCATTCATGCGGAGGTACGTGGCTGGTGCCGTCGCCGAGGGTCACGAAGGACCCATCTATTTCATGGGAGATCTCCACACCGGCGACCCCGGTGTCCTGTTCTATCCAGTCAGCATGCTCTGGCGGCTCTCGGTAGCCAGTTCGATCGGGCTCGTCCTCGCCGCGGTCTCCCTGGCGGTCCCAAGCATCCGCAGAGCGCTGCCGGCACGCCTGCTACGGGCAATCGGAATCCTGCTACTCTTCGCCGTGCTCTACCTCGTCGGGATGGCACTCGGGGCGAAGAAGTTCGACCGCTACGTGCTGCCGGTCCATGCGGTGCTCGATGTGATTGCCGCGATCGGCATCGTCGCAACCCTGCGCTGGGCGCTGCCGAGGCGGCGATCGATCGCGCGGGTGGCGATGCCGATCGTGTTGATCGCCCTGTTGCTCGCGCAAACCCTCGTCACGCTCGGGCATAGGCCCTACTACCTCGTGGCCTACAACCCCCTGCTCGGTGGTGCCGAGGCGGCCGAGGATGTGGTGCGCATGGGCTACGGCGAGGGGACCGACGCGGCGGCGCGATGGATCATCGAGGACTCCGGCGTCCGGCCAGGCCAGGAAATCGACGACCCGCCGGTGGTGCACATCTCCGGCGCCCCGGCACCGCTCCACTATCTGCTCCCCCCACCGTTCATGGTCGACCCGGGCGGCTTTCGCACCGCCGAAGATTGGGAGGTGACCGACTACTATGTCGTGAGCATCCAGCAGCGGCGCGTTCGCGAGTGGCCGCCGAATCAGTACGGGCCGACCATTGCATACCTGCAGCGCTTCGAGCCAGCCCACACCGTCTGGATCGAGGGGGTGCGCTATGCCGATGTCTGGGACCTGTCGGAGATCCCATCACCGCCATGGCTGACGGGACCCGCGAGTTGCGAGTGGCAGTTCGAGCCGTGGCTGCAGCTGGAGAATGTGGTGATTGATGGGGAGATCATCGCGCTTTGGTTCCAGACCCTGACGGCGGTTGACCTGCCCGGAAGGGTCGTGGTGACGGTCGATCTGGTGCCGCGCACGCTCAATACCCCGGCAGTCGACCAAACATGGGAAGCGACCTTCGAGCCCAGACCACGGCGCGGACTAGTCACGGATGTGATGCTGGAGATCCCGCCCTTGGCCGCAGAAGCCACCGGCGACTACCTGCTGGAGATCACCGTTCACGACGGCGAGACCGGGGAGTCACTCCCGGCCTACCCGCCAAACAGCTCCATCAGCCACCCAGCGGCGGTGATCGGCTCCAGGTGTGCAAGCGGTGTTCCGGACGCGAACCCGGCGAACGTCCCCAGCGCGTAGAGGAACAGAACGCCACTCCGAGTGCGGCGGTGTATGCCAGGACCCTTTGTCCCGAGCATTTCCGACCATCGTTCCGGCTGCTCGGCAAACGCTCCGGATCGGCGCAACGACGGCGTCTTCGGCCCGTGAGACGGTGCCGAATTGTCACAGACGTACGCACATGGCGTAACCCGTGGCAAGGGACGTGCGTTACGAGAATTCGAGGCAAATGTCCGTACCGCGACCAGCCACGCGGTCGGTTGACGTCTCCTTCCCCCACAACTGTCCCGGTCGGTGGCTCCCCCACCCCTCCAACGCCATCGACCGGAGCAGTTTCCCCTCTCTTTCCCCCACCAGCCACGAAAACGCCCCCGGCGGGATGTCCCGCCGGGGGCGTTCTTCGCTCTGCCAGGAGCCGCTATCCTTTACGAGCTCGCGCCCGTGCCAATAGCCTCATGCTGGCTGCCGCTGATGGCGATCTTCTTCGGTCGCGCGTTCTCGGCCTTCGGCAGCACTACGCGCAGGATGCCGTGCTCGAAGGTCGCCTCCGCCTGATCGGCGTCGACTTGGAACGGCAGAGTCACGCTACGGCGCCAGGTGCCGCTGGCCAGCTCGTGGATGTACCACGTCGCGCCCTTCGCCTCCTCGCTGTCGGTCACGCTGCGCACCGAGCCGCTCAGGGTCACCGTGTTCTGCTGAATGGTCAGGTCGAGGTCATCCGGATGCATGCCCGGGACCGCCGCGACGATCACCGCCTGGTCATCAGTCGCGTAGACGTCCAGCGGCATCGGGTAGACGGAATTGCCGTTGCCCGTGCCGGCCCGCGACCAGAGCGTGCGGTAGTTGTCGCCGCCGAAGACACCCTCGGCGAGCTGGTCGATGCTGTTGCGAAGGGTCAGGAAATCATTGAAGAGCGGAGAACGAAGCATCGTTCATCACCTCCATCGCTCAATCCGAATCGAACGAAACCGTTCGATCAATCCGAACCAAACGACGGTGGCCGTGACGCCAAACCGTCTGCCATCATGATAGAAATGACCCTTGAGTTTGTCAAGTAGTCTTCACTACACGTATCAACTCTTGGCCCCCTTTGCCGAACCGGTCTGAATCGCACAGACGCCGAAGGCCCACTCCTTGCGATACTCCGGTCGTGCTCGTGGCCTAGACGGCGCACGACAGCGTTTGGCGACTGGCGACCGCCCACAGGTCCGGAGAGAGATGTATGGTTCAGCCCGGCGACGTCCGGCTGCAGCACGATGCAGATAAGGACAAGGCGGTAGGCGCGAAGCACCATTCGTTCTCGCCCGACCCGCTGCCACTGGACTCGCTCGACCTCAACGTCGAAGGGCGCGACCTGGCCCCGCCACAGGAGGGGTTCGGCCAGCTCTGGCGCAAACGCTTTCGGATCCGGCTTACCGGCGCGAACGTGCCGTCCACAGAGGTCGTCCGGGTCTGGCGGGAGCACTTCGGCGAGTTCTGGCCCGAAAGCAACCGGTTTTACCGGCCCTTGGGCGGGCTGAAACCGGGCGAGGTCGCGCTGGCGGATCTCGAGATGGCCCCCGGCGGTCGGCTCTCCACCGGCGTCGTGGTCGTCGACGCGAGCCCGACGTCCTTCACCTTCATGACGCCGCGGGGACACTCCTTCGCCGGACAGATCACCTTCTCGGCACACGACGAGGCGGGAACCACCATCGCCCAGGTCGAGATCCTGATGCGGGCCAGCGACCCGCTCTTCGAGATCAGCCTGCTGCTCGGCGGCCACAAGCGCGAGAATGAGTTCTGGCAGACCACGCTGCTGGAGTTGGCCGACCATTTCGGGGTTGAGGACCAGGAACCGGAGGTGACCATTACCTGCCCCGATCCGAACCGGCAGTGGAGCAAGGCCACCAACATCGTCTACAACTCCCTCCTGCACACGGCGTTCTACATGGCAACGCGACCGCTCCGCCGCTTGCTCGAACGGCTCAAGAGAAGAGGCGAGACATCGTGACGGATCCACGGGCAACCGACATGCAGCACGAGGCGGTGGTAGTGGGCTCCGGCCCCAACGGGCTCGCCGCGGGCATCAGCCTGGCGGAGGCCGGACACACGGTGCGCATCTACGAGGCGAACGACACGATCGGCGGTGGCTGCCGGTCCCTGGAGCTGACCCTGCCCGGATTCGTGCACGACCTCTGCTCGGCGATCCACCCGCTCGCCGTGGCGTCACCGTTCTTCCGCACCATTCCGATGGCGTCCTACGGTCTGGAGTGGGCCAACCCGCCCTTCGCCGTGGCCCACCCCTTCGACGACGGCAGCGCCGCGGTCCTTTCGCAATCGCTGGAGGAAACCGCCGCGAGCGTGGGCGAGGACGGGCAGGCATGGATCGACCTGTTCGCCCCGCTGGTCGAGGATTTCGATATCCTGATCGGTCCCCTGCTGGGCCCGTTCCAGCTCCCGCGGCACCCCATCGCGATGGCACGGTTCGGACTCTCGGGGCTGCAGCCGGCACACAGGATGATGAGGTCGCGATTCTCGGGTGAGCGCGCGCGGGCGCTCTTCGCTGGCCTGGCGGGCCACTCGATCATCGATCTCAACAAGCCGGCCACCGCAGCGTTCGGGCTGGTGTTGGGCCTGATCGGGCACGTCGTGGGCTGGCCGCTTCCAAAGGGCGGCTCGCAGCAGATCACCAACGCGCTGGTCGAGCATTTCCGGGCACTCGGCGGCGAGATCGTGACCGGAACGCCGGTCACCTCCCTCGACATTGCCGACGGCGCCGACGCGGTGATGTTCGACGTGACACCGAAGCAGTTTCTCGGCATCGTCGGGGATGCAGTGCCTGGGCGCTACCGCCGGCAGCTCGAGCAATACCGCTACGGGGGCGGCGTGTTCAAGATCGACTGGGCACTTGACGGCCCGGTGCCATGGACGGCGGAGGAGTGCGCGCAGGCGGGTACGGTACACCTAGGCGCGACGATGGAGGAGATCGTCACCGCCGAGCACGAGGCGGCGATCGGGCGGCACCCGGAGCGACCGTTCGTGATCCTCGCCCAGCAGAGCCTGTTCGACGAGACGCGCGCGCCGGACGGCAAGCACACGCTGTGGGGCTACTGCCACGTGCCGAACGGCTCGATCGTGGACATGACCGAACGCATCGAGGCGCAGATCGAGCGGTTCGCGCCGGAGTTCCGCGAGTGCATCATCGAGCGATCGGTGATCCCACCGGCGGAGATGGAGGTGCACAACGCGAACTATATCGGGGGCGATATCAACGGCGGCATCCAGGATATCCGGCAGCTCTTCACGCGCCCGGTTCCCCGCCTCGACCCCTACTCGACCCCGAACCCGCGGCTCTACTTCTGCTCGGCGAGCACGCCGCCGGGCGGCGGAGTTCACGGCATGGGAGGCTACCACGGCGCCCGATCTGCCCTCAGGCGCGCCTGGTAACCACGGCATACCTACCCGATGCAGGGGCCGACTCTCTGCGGGAGGTCAACCCTCTTCGTACCCAGACCCGAGCGATCTACATTGGATGCCGGAATCGATGCGACAGACTGACGCATCTGGCCCACATACCGGGAGCTTCGCCTCACCACGCAAAGGATCGCCCCATGATAAACGACATCGAGCCACGCCTCCGCCTCACCCGCCGCACCCTGCTCGCCACAGCCGGCGGCTCCGCCGTGCTGCTCGCCATCCCGGCAGCCATTGCCCTCGCTCACGACGATGACGATCACGACGACCGTGATGACGACGATCGCGACAACAGCGGCCCGGGCAACGCCGAGGATCGCGACGACCATGACGACCATGACAATAGCGGTCCCGGCAATGCCGAGGATCGCCCCGATCGCGACGACGATGACGATGACGATGACGACGATTTCGATGACGAGGGCGATGTCGCGGCGCAGGGCACCGTGCCGCCCGGATCGGTCGAGGTCCGCATCGTCGACGACGACACAAACGGCTTCCAGCCGGGGCCCATCACGATCGATCCCGGCCAGCAGGTCACCTTCGTCAATCTCGACGACGACCCGCACACGGCCACCGGCGCCGGGTTCGACACAGGCATCATGCAGCCCGGTCAGCAGGTGACGATCACCTTCGACGAGCCGGGCACCTTCCCCTACTCCTGCCAGATCCACCCGGTGATGACCGGGGTCGTGGAGGTCAGGGGCGAGGTGGCAGCGACATCCGCGTCGCCCGAGGCGAGCCCTGCGGCCGCCACCCCGGCAGCGGCGGGCGGCGAGGCGGCGGTAACGATCGTCGACTTCAGCTTCGACCCTGCGGAGATCGAGGTCGCAGTCGGCACGACCGTCACCTGGACGAACGAGGACAGTGTTCCGCACACGGCCACCGCCGAGGACGGCACCTTCGACACCGGCGCGCTCAACCAGGGCGAGAGCGGCAGCCATACTTTCGACACGCCCGGCGAGTACCCGTACATCTGCTCGTTCCATCCGAACATGCACGGCGTGGTGATCGTGACCTGATCGGCCCGGGCATGCTCCAATGCGTCACCTCGTCGCCGGGCAGGCCGAACTGGTCTGCCCGTGCCATTGAATCCATAGTATTGAATCCATAGTAAGGTGGGAGGCAGGAATCCGGGACTTCACCGAATCGCTCATGCGGCCAGGCGGTTTTCACGCACATCGGCGCGCTCCTGATGCCGGAGGACCCGCCGTTGCTGGGACAGGAAGCTGATGCGCGGCCCCAAACCTGCGGTACCCTGCCCGATATGAGTCGAGCGGGAGTATGCGCTGCCCCGGATACTGCGGAGATCGAAGCGAACATGAGCAACGCACTGATCATCGTTGACGTGCAGAACTGCTTCATGAACAGTTACACCGAACACATCCCCGATCGCGTGGTGCAGCTGATCGAGGACAACGACTATGACCCGATCCTGTTCACGCGCTTCATCAACCAGCCGGGCGGCCCCTACCCGCGCTTCATGGACTGGTGCGACTGCACCGACGCACCCGGGACGGATTTCGTCGACCAGCTAGCGCCGCTGGCAACTCCGGAGACGACCTTCGACAAACACGGCCATGCGGGCATCCCCGAGACGCTGACCGACTACCTGCGCGAGCACGAGATCGATCGCATCACGGTCGTCGGCATCGACACCGACATGTGCGTGCTGAAGGTGGCGATGGATATCTTCGACCTCAACATCGAGTCGATCGTGGTGATCGACTGCTGCGCCAGCACGGCGGGTCTGCAGTCGCATCTGGCCGGGCTGGCGGTGCTGGCGCGAAACATCGGCGCCGACCAGCTGCGGGAAGCCGGTCTCACCGGCGGACATCTCGCCGCTCCCCGCGACTAGCGGGCCGTCAGTGACCCACCACGAAACCCCAGCTGACGGC
>DASYWL010000012.1:0-8244 GCA_035936055.1 Thermomicrobiales bacterium | reverse complement strand
GAAACCAACCGTGCCGGGCGTATGTGAAAAGAAAGGATATGATCAGATCTCGGGCTCGTAGGGCGTCCACGGTGCGACGCGGATGAGTTCGATGAAGATCTGCTCGTAGACACCGAGAATCATAATCGCGCCGACGCCGATCATCACCGCGCCGCTGATGGTCGTTACCATCGCCATCCAGCTGTTGAGCTTCCGGATGATACCCGGTGCGCTGCCGAAGGCGAGCGCCGCCAGCATGAACGGCACGGCGAGGCCAAGCGAGTAGACGGTCAGGAGCGTGGTCGCCCGCCCGATGCTGCCCTGTCCTGCGGCCATCGTCAGGATCGCCCCGAGGATCGGTCCGACGCACGGTGACCATCCGGCCCCGAAGGTGACCCCGATGAGGAACGACGAGAGCAGCGTGCCGGGGTTCTCCGCCTGCAGGTTGGCGCGGCGCGTTCGGTTCAGGAAGGGGACGGTGATCCAGCCGAGCTGGTGCAGTCCGAGAATGAGCAGCAGCACGCCGCCGATCCGCACGAGCCAGAGCCGGTTCTCGGAGATGAAGTCGAGCGAGCCGGCCAGCGCTCCGGCGGTGCCGAGCGCGGCACCCAGCACGATGAAGACGACGGAGAAGCCGATCACGTAGGCGGCCGCGTTGCGCAGCACAAGCGCGCGGGCTCGCACACCGGGCTCACCCGCCGACACCCCCGCGATGTGCGTGAGATAGATGGGAATCAGGGGGAGCATGCAGGGTGAGGTGATGGAGAAGACACCCGCGATGAGCGCTGTGAGAAAGGTAACCTCGGTCATCCCCGGAACCCTACCATTCTGGCGATTCCGGATACAATGCTGATGCACTGGAATGCTCCGGAACACCGGCATTTCTGCCATGTACCACCGACCTGATTCCCCCGATTTCCTTCCCCGTACTCACCTCCGGTCCAAGCCGGGCTCATGCTGGATTCATCGCTCATGGCCGATTCCCTCAGGGACCGCCTCTACTCCACGGAAGTGATCGTGTTGTCGCGCCGAAACCTCGGCGAGGCGGACCGAATCTACGATGTCTACTCCGTGCGCCATGGCCGCATGTCGATGATCGCGAAGGGCGCGCGCAAGGCGGAGAACCGAAACGGGCGGACGCTCGACCTTCTCAACCGGGTCGTGGTGCAACTCTACCGGGGACGCAACCTCGACGTGGTACGCGGCGTGGAGCCCGTGGCAACCCATCCAGGTCTGCGATCTGATCTGGAGGCGTTCGGGCACGCATCGTACATCGCCGAGCTGATCCGCGTGATGACGCACGATCATGAGCCGAGCGCGCAGATCTACACGCTGCTGGCGGAAACACTCGCGCTCCTGGCAGACGGCGTGGATCCGTGGCCACTCACCCGTTACTTCGAATACGCACTGCTGGAGGCAGCCGGTTTCCAGGCGCAGCTCTACGAGTGCCCGCGTTGCCGGGAAGCGCTTACTGCCCAGGTGAACGCCTTCTCGATGCGGGAAGGGGGGGTCGTGTGCCCGCGCTGCCGAGTGGACGATCCCGGCAGCACCCCCCTGTCGGTGAACGCGCAGAAGTACCTGCGGACAATGCAGCGTGAGGGCTTGCGGCGCGTGCTCACCCTCAAGCTCGACTCGGAGTCGCGGCTGCAGATTCAGCAGGCGCTGACGGGGTACATGCAGCATCTCGCCGAGCGTCCGCTCGGCAGCCTGGCCGTCCTCCACGCCCTGCAGGGTCGCCGCGACGTCGTCTCCTGACAGCTACAGTCTGCAGCCGACGCCTTCGGACACCTGTCAGCCAGTGGCTGATTTCGACCCCTTCGTCTCCGCTCAGGGCAGGCTCGCATGCGACGCTTGCAGAGTGGATAAGTCTCTCCCATCGATAGCATCAGGAATCGGTGTCTGACAACGCGCACAAGAGCGTTCTCGACTCCGCGGCTGCGCCGCTTCGCTCGAAATGGCAGGGCTGCCCCGGCTCTAGCGTTCGTCCTCATCGTCGAGGTACTCGAGCAGGTCCGGGCGCCAGCGGGCGGTTCGCCTCCGCGCCTCCTCCTTCCGCCACGCAGCGATATTCGCGTGGTGGCCGCTGAGGAGCACGTCGGGCACCTTCAGACCCCGGTACTCCACCGGCCGCGTGTAATGCGGGTACTCGACGCCTTCGACGCTGTGCGATTCCTCGCGGATGCTCTCTTCGTCGATGACGCCGGGGAGGAGCCGGGAGACGGCGTCCGCGACCACCATCGCAGCGAGCTCGCCCCCTGTCAGCACGTAGTCGCCGATCGACAGCTCGTCGGCGTCGAGCAGCTGCCCGACGCGCTCGTCGATGCCTTCATAGTGCCCACAGACCAGCGCGAGGCGGCGCTTGCGGGAGAGCTCAAGGGCGATGCCCTGCGTATATCGCCGCCCGCCAGCCGACATGATCGCGATGTGCGTTTCGCCGATCTCGTTGCCAAGCACGTCCTCGACCGCTTCGACGATCGGAGGTGCCTTCATGACCATGCCCGCGCCACCGCCGTAGGGCGTGTCGTCCGCGGTCCGATGCCTGTCATGGGTCCAATCGCGAATGTCATAGACCTGGATCTCGAGCAAGCCGGCCGCCGCGGCGCGCTTGAGGATGCTCTCTCGCATCGGCCCCTCGAACATGGGCGGGAAGAGCGTGAAGATGTCGATTCGGAACGGTGTCTGATGTTCGGTCATCTGCCGGCTTTCCCGTTTCGGCGCGCTGCCAGCAGGTCGAGAATCGGTCGGTCGGCACCGATCAGGGAGTCGAGCACGAGGTCAGGTGGCGCCAGGCCGTCCGGGCTGGGCGTCTGCCGCTTCACGCCCGGGTGGTCGTAGAGCACCGCCGCCAGGCCAGCCTGCTTGGCGGTATCGACGTCCCACCTCGGCGAGTCGCCGACGTGGACGCCCAGTTCGGTCGTCGCGTTGACCCTTTCGTAGGCATGGCGGTAGATGCGGGCATCCGACTTGTAGTAGCCAACGCTCGCCGAGGTGGCGACGAAGGCCAGCCGCTCGAGGAGTCCAAAGCGAGCCAGCACCCATTCGAGAAACGGATGGTAGACGGCGCTGGAGATGATCCCGACGGGCACGCCAGAGTCAACCAGGCTCACGATCGTCTCTGCGGACCCGGGCACCGGCTCGGCGTCGGACAGCGTCGCGCGCATGAGCTCGTCAATCGCCTGGGTGAGCGCCGGGCGATCCACCGGGAGATCCATGTCGCGGAAGATGCGCTGGACGGACTCCAGCGCATCGACCTCGACGCCGCTCTCCATGATGGTCTGTCGCAGCGCCCGATACCGCCCCGTTGCTTCGTCGCGCAGGTCCGCAGTTACCGAGATGCCGGTTCGGAGCGCCAGTAATTCCAGCACCTCGCCGGGCAGTTCGCGAATCTCCAGTTGAAACCAGGGATCGCAGTAGGCGACGGTGTTATGGAAGTCGAATGTCGCAATCTGCACGGATGGCACCTGTCACGGCGGGTATCGTCGATCCTGTCATCAACGATAGCATCCTGTCGTTCCAAGCGGCCGTGTCGTGGGATGATTGGGACAGGTGAAGGTACGACGGCACGAAAGGGAACGAGAGGACTGTGGCGCAACCGGTGATGCTCGACCTCGGGCTCGCGAAAACGGAGAAGTATGCCAGCCGGGACAGCGGGGACACCGTCGAGATCGTCGAGCGGCCCGGCGGCGGCTTCTCCGTGGTGATGATCGACGGGCAGGGGAGCGGGCAGGCCGCAAAGACGCTCAGCCTGCTGCTGTCGAGCAAGGCCGTCGGGCTCATCAAGGAGGGGGTTCGTGACGGCGCTGTCGCCCGCGCGACCCACGACCACCTCTTCATGTACCGGCACGGGCGGGTCTCGGCCACGCTCGACCTGCTCTCGGTCGACATGAAGACCCGCTCGGTGGTGGTCACTCGCAACGCCGACGCGCCCATGCTGATGGGTCAGGGTGGCGAGTATCGCACCGTCGATGTCGGTTCCGGGCCGATCGGCCGATATCACTTCACCAAGCCGGACATCCGTGAGATGCCGCTGGACACCGGATTGACGATCGTGCTCTTCACCGATGGCATCCCACAGTCGGGCCGGCGAGCGAGAAGCGATCCCATCGACTATATCGGGTTTGCAGTCAACCACTTCGACGACCATCTGCCCGCACAGGAGATGGCCGACCGGCTTCTGGAGCATGCCGTCGAGCGAGATGACGGCCGACCTGTCGATGACATGGCGGTGGTTGCCCTGCGCATCAGCGACCATCATGAGCCGCGATACATCAGGCGCATGCAGGCGCAGTTCCCGATGCTGTAGTATCGACGTTCCGGTCGCCATGTCGCTGGAGCAGGAGGTGGATCATGGACACCACGCACGCGCCCGATCCCCGGCGCATCGTCGTGATCGGCCCGTGCGGGTCCGGCAAGACCACACTGTCTCATCGGCTCAGGGCGCTCGGCTTCGATGCGCACGCGTGCGGACAGGAGCACAGCGAGATACCGGAGCTCTGGGCACACCAGGAGCCGGAGGTTCTGGTCGGTTTGCGGATTGACCTGAAGACGCTGCGGAGACGGAGGTCGGCGAGTTGGTCCGACCGGCTCTACGCGAAGCAGCTGGAGCGGCTGAGGTCCGGGTACGACCACGCCGATCTGGTAATCGACGCTGACGTCAACGACGAGGACGCGGTTCTCGACGCTGTCCTGAGCTGGCTCCGCGACCACGAAGAGAGCGGTTTGTAGGGACAGATCTTGTGTCTGTCCGTGTCTCGACGGCGTAAGTGGCGGTTCCCCTGAGGCCTGGTCGCCAGTCATGGCGTCGCGCAGCGGACGCAACAAGGCAGGCCCATGCACGAGAGTCTTGGTGTCTTGGATTCAATTCATCGTGAGGTTGCGGCCGGGGAAGTCGATCGGGCTGCCGATCATGCCCGTCTGGACAAGCAGCGCGTGCTCCCGCTTCAGGAACCACTCCAACACCTCGAGCCGCGCGTCGATTGTCGGCTGCTCCAGCAGCAGTTGCCGCTCCCACGTGTGCAGGGTGAGTGTCTCCGCGATCACCCAGCTTCCCTTCTCCGGGATACGGGACGGCTCCAGCGCCGGTAGCCGCTCGCCGATCAGCCGCTCCAGTGCGTGAAGATATCGATGGAACCGGGCACGGATCGTTGCGTACCGCCTGGCGACCTCCTCCGGGCCTTCCTGCAGATCATTCAGCACCTCGACGGGCGCGACAGCATAGCCGTTCGACCAGTCGATTGCATCGACGCCGATACGCACCCTCGTCGTTCCGGTGACGGCGATGTCCGAGCGGCCGTCGGGCCGCGGGCTGATGCCGGATACCCTGCAGGCGGTGCCGATCGTCTCCGGCTCCAACCGGGTGATGTCGGGTTCGTTTCGGGCCGCCAGGGCGACCACGAATGCAGGGTCGTTGTGGGAGGTATCGCGCAGCATCCGGCGGTAGCGCTCTTCGAAGATGTGGAGCGGCATGAGACCGTGCGGGAAGAGCACGGTGCCGAGTGGAAAGATCGGAAGCGAGGGTTGGTCCATGAGAGCATCCAGCGTGCGATGCAGGCCTGCGAGTTCAAGTATAGAGTTTGCCCCGGTCCACGGCGCACCGGAGCGGGTGACCTCGTACACTTGGGCAGGAACGGACGCTGGCTGCCGGCACGGCAGAACTCCGGAAGGACGGATCGTTGGGAGGGCTGACGAACGAGATCAGGGAGCCGGCAGTGGAGGTTGTGCCCCTGACACCTGCCGACCTTCCGGCGCTCGGTTCCACCGGAAATCCTCGAATAGATGTGGCGGACATGCGGGCGATGCTGGAGGCTGCGCCGGGGCGGTCATTCTGGGTGCCGGACACCGCAGAGTTCATCCTTGTGCAGGCATGGCGCAATCGCGAGGAGCTGCCGAGCATCCACACCCTCTGGTCCTTCACCGGTGACGATGCCCTGATCCGGGCAGCCGCTGACGCGGCGCAGCGGTTGGACGCGGCCGCACTGGTGATGCTGGAGACGGGAGAGCGCCGCAGCCCGACCTTCTACCATCGCCATGGGTTCGTGCGCATCGAGACCATTCGCACTTACGAGCACGTGGAGCCGGAGGTGCTGGCGCGACAGATTGTCCCGGGCAGTCAGAGTTTCTCGGAGGTGACACTCAACCGGCCGGATCTCCTCACGGCGGTGATCGAGATCGACCACCATGCCTTCCCATGGTTCTGGTGGAACTCCGAGGCGGAGTTCGACACCTACCTACAGCAGCCGGGCGTCGAGGTCTGGGCGGGGTTGCGGGATGGCGAAGTGGTCTCCTACATCGGCATCACCAGCTTCCACCACTGGGCCCACCTCGACCGCATCGCGGTCGATCCCATGCGACAAGGGCAGGGACTGGGGCGATCGGCTGTCACGTTCGCCGCCGAGCGCATGCTGGGGGCAGGGGCGCGCCGAATCGGTCTGAGTACGCAGGGGAGCAACCGGGTATCGCGTCACCTGTACGAGTCGCTTGGGTTCCAGCACACCCGCCAGTCCGACTATGATGTCTTCGGTATCGTCTTCGACGCCGATCGGGTCTACCGGGCCGCGAGACGTGTGTTGAGTTCGGATGAAAGCGGGAGTTGATGGGCAGCAGGTTCGGGACGATTTTCAGCTTGACGACGTGGGGCGAGTCACACGGTCCCGCGCTGGGCGTGGTGGTCGAGGGGTGTCCTGCCGGGATTCCGCTCACCGTCGAAGACATCCAGCACGAACTGGATCGGCGGCGGGTTGGCCAGAGCAAGGTGACGACGCCGCGCAACGAGAAGGACCGTGCCGAGATCCTCTCCGGCGTCTTTGAGGGAGTGACGACCGGCACGCCGATTTCGATCATTACCTACAACGCGGATGTCGATTCCTCCAAGTACGAGAACCTGCGCAATCTCTTCCGTCCGGGGCATGGTGACTACACCTACCAAATGAAGTACGGGCATCGCGACCACCGCGGCGGTGGCCGGTCGTCCGCGCGGGAGACGTGGGGCCGGGTCGCTGCCGGCGCGATCGCACGGAAGATCCTCGCGCACGCTGGCGCGCATGTTTTCGGCTTCACGCGCGAGATCGGGGGCATCGAGATGGAGACCTTCGACGAGGCGGAGATCGAGCGCAACATCGTGCGCTGCCCCGACCCGGTCGCAGCCGAGAAGATGATCGACGCGATCATGAAGGTCAAGGAAGAGAAGAACAGCCTCGGTGGCGTGGTGGAGGCTCGCGCGATCGGAGTGCCACCGGGACTCGGCGAGCCGACCTTCGACAAGCTGGACGCGCTGATCGGGCAGGCAATGCTCAGCATCCCGGCAACCAAGGGCGTCGAGATCGGGCGGGGGTTCGAGCAGGCGCGTCTCACGGGCCGGGAGTCGAACGATCCTTTCGGGATTCGCGATGGTCGGGTGCGTACGGAGAGCAACAACGCGGGCGGCACGCTCGCCGGCATCTCGACCGGCGAGGAGATCGTCGTGCGGGTCGCGATCAAGCCAACTTCGTCGATCGAGCAGGACCAGTCCACCGTGACGACCGAGCTGCAGCCGACGACCGTGAAGGTCGAGGGCCGGCACGATCCATCGGTGGTGCCCCGCGCCGTGCCGGTGGTGGAGGCGATGTTGGCAAACGTGCTGGCGGATCTCTACCTGCGCAACCGGGCGTCGCGGATCGACTGGCCCGACTGATTGAATGAAACGGGTGCGACGCGCCCGGCGTTTCAGCAAAGTGAATGCCGACTGTGTCATGGGAGGTAGGCCATGTGGCTGTTGACCCTGATTCTTGCCATCCTCTTCGGCCTCGGCGCGTTCATGGCACCGGTCGAGGCCGTGTCGCGCGTCGGAGTTGGGCAAACCAGCGTCTCGCCGCTCACCGTCGAGGGCGAGCCAGTGACGGCACTGGGAGTCGAGCCGGTCAGTGGCGAGGCCCGGTACCTCGGCACGGGTGGTGCCACCTGGACGCATGACGAGACCGGCGGCTGGCGTCGGACAGGTGTGGCGCCGGGTCACCACGTGATGGTCGTCGATTCGCGCGATGATCTGCTCGTCTGGGCCGGGACGCCGGTGGACTGCTACCGCGGGGTTGAGGCGCCGGCGCCGATGGTGCGATCGACGGATGGCGGCGCGACGTGGGTGGAGGCGGGCCCGGCGGGCGCGGTACCGCTGGCGTCGTGGATGAACACCGGTATCGCAGTTGCGCATGACTGCTCCGGCCTGCTGCTTTCGACGGACTCCGGTACGACGTGGTCTGTGCCCGAGGGCTTTCCGCTGGGCTCGCAGGTGAC
>DASYWL010000011.1:0-7475 GCA_035936055.1 Thermomicrobiales bacterium | reverse complement strand
CGCCAAGGAATTTGGGCGTACTACGCGGCCAACGAGGACGGGCTCTCGTTTCTTCAGGGCTCGCGGGAGCAGATCGCTCCCGAGCGCGCGGCGGCTCTTCGCTGACCCGCGTTTTCTTTGGCCGCTCACATAGACGAATGTCGATGTGATAGCGAGAGAGATTACCACGATGTTCGATATCAACGACGCGCTCGTCCACCAGATCATCCGCTCCGCTCACGAAGAGAAGCCCGCCAGCCGCGGCGCCTTTCAGATGGCATCGCACCCGCTCAACACCCGCTCGCTGCCGACGATCACCATACCGTCACCTGTCGCCGTGCTGACCACAATCACGGCGGGTTTCCGCGCCGATGTCGCCCGGCTGACCGCGCTGGCCGCCCCGCAGCGGGTTGCCGAAGAGGCCTGCTGCCCGGCCGCGGCGTAGCACGCACGCCGGGTGAGCCGCAGGAGCCAGGACCGAAGCGTGCGCTCGCCCGAGGGAGATGACAACGATGAGCACGACCACGAATGGCGAACCGACCCGCGAGACCGTGCGGGAGCATTATGCCGCCGCCGCAATGGAGGTCAGCACCACCTCCGGTGGCTGCTGCTTGCCTGACCGCACCGACCCGATCACCTCCAACCTCTACACGGCCGATGAGCTCGCCAGCCTGCCGCAGGAGGCCTCCCTGGCGTCACTCGGCTGCGGCAACCCAACCGCCCTGACCATCCTTGAACCTGGCGAGACGGTGCTTGACCTTGGTTCCGGCGGCGGCATTGACGTGCTGCTCTCGGCGCGACGGGTCGGTCCGGACGGCTTCGCCTACGGGCTCGACATGACCGACGAGATGCTGGCGCTCGCCGAGCGCAACAAGGCGCGGTCCGAGCTGACCAACGTCGAGTTCCTGAAAGGCCACATCGAAGCGATCCCGCTGGCGGAGTGCACGGTCGAGGTCGTGATCTCCAACTGCGTGATCAATCTTTCCACTGACAAGGGACAGGTGCTGCGCGAGGCATTCCGTGTGCTGCGTCCAGGCGGCCGCTTCGCAGTCTCGGACGTTGTCACCCGCGGCGAGCTGCCCGCCGACCTGCGCGTCGACATGGAAGCATGGATCGGCTGCGTCGCCGGCGCGCTCGACGAAGAGGAGTACCGGCAGCTGCTGGCCGACGCTGGGTTCGAGAACGTGGAGGTGCAGGTGACCCGCGTCTACGACCCACGGGAGTTGATCGCCAGCCTCGGCAGCGGGTCAGGCTGCTGCGGTGGCGACGAGCGCATGCCCGTATGGAGCGAAGCCGATCTTGAGCGGCTCGCGGCGAGTGGCGGCCAGGTGATGAGCGCCTTCGTCCGGGCCCACAAGCCGAGCGCCGCCTGAACGGGCTGCAAGGCGCCTGTAGCGGACAACTTGGATGCGTTTCCTACCGGCCCCACACACGTCACCGTCCCGCGCGTCCAATGTCGCCCAAGTGCCAGCTCAGGCGAAATCCGGGAAAACAGACGGCGAGCGCGGCCATCCGCAGGGGTAGACACGGGGTCTGCCCCTGCTCGGTCCGGCACAAGGCCGATCCCTGCGGACTGATCCCGCGGCGCAGCCGCCCAGAGGCATATCCGCCCGGGGTCACGCCCAACCACCTCTCCAACCGTAGCGTCGGCCTCGTACCGGCCCGTCCCGGCCTGACGACGTGGGGGTTGGCGCGTCACGGATGCGCCAAGTCCCGCCATTCGATGCGTTCGTATTGGGTAGAGACGCTACGCACGGCATACACAGAGGGCGAACGACACCCCGTGTTTATGGAGGGCTGCCACCTATCCGCCGAACAGTGGCAGACTCGATTTTCCCCGTCATTACAGGCAAATCGTCCAAGGCTGCCACACTGCCACGTTTTTCCGTTGGCAGCCTTCACCGGCCGACTATCCGCTTCCGCGCATCCCCCACGCGCTCACCTAATTCCATGGCGCTTGGAGCCCGAAGCGCGCGAGCTTGACCGCGAACTCCTGGCCCTCGCGGGTGGCCGCCCGCTCCCCCTTGCGGTCCCGCAGCAGCCCCTGCTCGAGCGCTGCGCCGATCGCCGCCTCCCGGTCCCCGGCGACGATCGGGCCGATGCAGGCCAGCTCCGGTGCGCTGAAGCCCATGCTGTTGACGCGGTAGTCAAGGAAGGCCTCCCACGCCACCGGACACCAGCGGCGGATGATCTCCTCGCCGATGGTACGGGCATAGTCCCGGATCTCCTGCTGGGCGTGCTCGTCCATGCGCAGGTGCACGAAGTGCAGCAAATTGTGCAGGTTGGTCTTCCAGTAGGCCTCGGTGTAGGTCGAGAGCGGCAGGTCCTTGCGCGCCTGCTCCCGGGCGACCCCCAGCTCCAGTCGCTCCCGGTAGACCTGCCGCGCGAGCTCCTGCAGCTCCGCCTCCCGCTCTGAGAGCCGGCCGATCAAGCTGCTGTCGACCACCCCCTCGCTCCCCTGCCGGTTGGAGGCCGACTGTCCGCGCCACTCCCCATCCTGGACCCGGTGCGCCTCGTCGATCGCGATCGAGTAGCGCGTCGAGTACTCGTTTACGCTGGCCGTGCGGTGCCGGATCCACTGCCGCCAGATGTCCATCGGCACCTTGACATGCAGCTTGATGTCGCACATCTCGAACGGTGTCGTGTGGTCGTGGCGCATGAGGTAGCGGATCAGCCCGCGGTCCTCCCGCACCTTCTTGGTGCCCGCCCCATAGGAGACGCGCGCCGCCTGGATGATCGAGGAGTCAGTCCCCATGTAGTCGATCACCCGCACGAATCCCTGATCGAGCACCGGGAAGGGCTTGCCGAGCACCGCATCGAGCTCGGGGATGGAGACGCGCTGGAGGGCTTCGGCGGTCTGCCGGGGCTCGACCGTGGCTTCGGGCTGAGTGTCGGTCATGGCTGGTGGTCCTTCGCGCTGTACGGACGGCTCGTGTCAGCACGATTGGACCACACATGCACCCGATCTTCCATAGATTATCCGGGGTGGTCACGCCGCTGGTGTGGCACCCTCCACGCCATCCGTCGCCTCGACGAACGCCCCACAAGTGTCTTGAGCCGCTGCGGCGTATCGGCGGCAGCGGTAAAGAGCCACGCGCCGCCGGAGTCGCGTCGCTGGGGCCAACGGCCCCGACCGAGATCTCCGCCCACACCCACACAAGGTCGCCGTCCCGGCCGCCGGCGGCCACCTGCGCGTCGTCGGTCAGCATCGTCACCGCAACGTAGTTCCCGGCGGTGAAATCGGCGGGAAAGAAATCGCTCGTCGGAAAGTGGAGCACCCCGAGCGTGATCGGCTGCCCGAACGGCATCGACTCCGCGCCCCACGCCACGCGCACGCGCCCGTCCTCCTCCTGCGCCAGCCCCCGCCGCTCGCCGCCAAGCGTATCGGGCAGGCGATCGAGCAGCGCCCGCACCTCCTCTCCGGTGACAGGCAGCACAAGCCCCGAGAGACCGAACGGCGCGGTCGCCTCCGGCAGCTCGGCCGGGTCAGGCGTCGCAACCTGCGCGGCGCTGCCCGGCGCCGAGAGGATGGCGAGGCTGATGACGAGCAGGACCATACGACGTCGCATCACCGGCTCCTTTCGTGAGTGGCTCGTGATGGCCATGTCCACCGGATCGCGCGATAGATCTGCCTCCACACTCCTGTCACACGCATACCCGCGACCACAACCGACGCTGGCTCACAGTCTGACCCGTTCGTTTCTTGAGCAGCGAGGACGACGCCATGGCCTTCTCCCGGCTGTCTGTCCTCGACGCCGCCCTGTCCGCGAGCAGGGAGCGGCAACCGAACTGACACGAAACTGCAAGGGCCGTCGCTCTCGATGTAATGCATTCGACACAGTCGTCGAGGCATGATGGCCCCAAGCCCCTGGCTGACGAAGGCCGCCACGATTGCACGCCACCGGAAGGAGTAATGGCATGTTCGGCACCCTGCACTCGGACGAGATTGAGGACATCCTCTTCACTTACCACACCGGCCACCTCGCCTGCATCGCCGCCGGCGCTCCCTACATCGTTCCGGTCACCTACGCCTACGATGGCGGCGCCCTCTACGGTGCGATCACGCCCGGGTGCAAAATCACGGCGCTGCGAGACAACTCGGCAGTCGCCTTCGGGATCGCCGATCTCTCCGAACCACATCGCTGGCGCAGTGTGATTATCGAGGGTACTTGGTCGGAGGTCACCGACCCGCACGAGCGCGAGCAGACCATCGCGTTGCTGGCGAATGTCGACCAGCCCATCGAGCTGGACGAGAGCAGTATCCTGTTCCGAGTCTCACCCCAGCAGCGAAGCGGGCGGTGGCTAGAGACACCACATCGTCACACGGCAATGAGGCACTGACGAAGAGCCAGCATCCACAGCCAGCAAGGCTGCACAGGGCGATGGAGCCATGCCATCCCCCATCGGGTATGATCCTGTCCGGTGGCATGCAGTTTGCATCTGGGACTGGCACAAGGCGAGTCCAGCCTTATGTCGTGCTTCAGATGGCAGGCGGTGTGCAGCAGCGATATTTTCCCGTCACCGCGCAACAGGAAGGGGACTCCACTGAACCTCTCACTCGCACATACCGGCAGGCGACTCCTCGGGCGCTACGGCGCCTGGATCTGGCTCGCGCTCGTGCTCGGGGCAACCGTCTGGTTCGGCTGGCGGCAGCAGGTGGAAATCCGGAACATCTGGCACTCGCTCCGCACCGCAGACCCGACCTGGATCGCCGCGCTGGTCGGCATCGAGATCGTCATCCTCGCGCTCATCACCATCACCTACCGATCACTACTGCTGCGGCTGGGCCACGAGGTTCGCTTCTCCTCCCTCATCAACGTGCATCTGGAGCGGATCGTGGTCGGCACTGTGACGCCGGTCGGCGGTCCGTCGTCCATGGCGATCTTCGTCCATCGCCTCCGCCAGCGCGGGGTGAAGCCTGCGGACGCGCTGCTGACCGTCTCCATCAAGAGCGTGATCGGCAATTTCGCGTTCCTGTTGCTGCTGGTGCCGGTCCTCTTCGTGCAGAAGCCCTCCACCCTGCTCCTGTTGAGCACCGGCGCCCTGATCCTGCTGGTGATCTCGATGGCGTGGCTGCTGCACACCGCGTTGAGCCGCAAGAAGCCACCCCGGTGGATCATCTCCCGGCTGCCGCGCAAGGCGCTTCGTTTCCTCGCCGAGGTGCGCAGCCACCAGATCAGTCTGGGCTCGCTGATCGGCCCCTTCTTCTACATGCTGGCGACCAAGCTCGGTGGCGTGGCGATGCTCTTCATCGCGCTGAAGGCGGTCGGGCACGCACCGAACATCCAGGTGCCGCTGATGGCGTACGTGGTCGGCATGGTCTTCCTGCTCGTCGCGCCAGTCTTCCAGGGCATCGGCGTGGTCGAGGTCAGCATGGCCGTCGCCCTGCAGCAGATGGGCGTTCCCACCGCCGCAGCCGTCAGTGCGGTGCTGCTGACGCGTGTCGGCGAGTTGTGGCTGCCGCTGCTGACCGGGGTGCTGGTTCAGCTCGGCGAGATACTCGCGGCTCATCGTCATCCACGACCCGAGCCCCAACCGGTACCCATGAAGGTTCGGGCACGCTAGCCCGTTCGATGGCAATGCAGAATACCAGCGGCACAGAACGTACACGACTATCGAAGGGATTATCGTCTCTGTCACTGTGTGACCTGTCACGATAGCATTGTGTCGCCCGGATACCGCTGGGCAGCAACGCGTACCAAGATCGGTGCGATCATCATGGACATCGCTGGCATCCACCCGCACCAGAACATGAGATCCGGTGCACCGAGTCCAGCGCGACACGCGCACTCGGTGCAGTTCTATGACGATGGCACTGCCCTGGTCAGCCGGGTGAGTGATTTCACCAGCGAGGCCTTGCACTCCGGCGGCACTGCGGTCGTGATCGCGACGCCCGCCCACCGCGATGCTATCGCCGCCCGGCTGGTCGCCGCCGGTCATGATCTCGCCCGAGCCCGCCAGACGGGCCGGTATACCTCCCTCGACGCAGCCCGGACCCTTGCGAACACGATGGTGAACGGTCAGGTCGACGAGCTCCGCTTCGATGCGGTCATCGGCGGCCCGGTCCGTCAGGCGACTGCACTCGCTGCCCGCACTGGCGGGATCACTGCAGTCTTCGGCGAGCTGGTCGCCCTGCTCGCACTGGAGGGCGACCACGAGGCAGCGATCACCATGGAGGGCTGGTGGAACACCCTCTCCCGCAGGCATGGCTTCGCATTGCACTGCACCTACCCCATGCACGCGTTCAGTCAGACGGATGACGGCGATGTGCTGGGCCGCATTTGCGACGCCCACACCGACGTCGTTCCGGCCGAGAGCTACACCACCCTGCACACCCCCGACGAGCAGTCGCGCCAGATCGTCCTCCTGCAGCAGAAGGCCAGCGCTTTGGAACAGGAGGTGATCGCGCGGGCTCGCGCCGAGGAGGCGCTCCAGGCGCAGTACCGGGAGCTGCAGGCGGCGCTGATCGCCCGCGAAGAATTCCTCGCGGTGGCAGCGCATGAGCTGCGCACCCCGATGACTGGCCTGCGTGGCAACGCGCAGATGCTGCGTCGAAGCATGCAGCAGGGCCGGGAGGTCAGTCGCGAGCGGATGAAGCGCTCGCTCGACACAATCGAGAACCTGAGCTTGCGCCTCAACCACCTGATCACGCGGCTGCTCGACGCCAGCCAGATCGAGGCCGGCATGCTGCGGCTGGCCCCGGCGCGGACCGATCTGGTGGCGCTGGTGCGGTCGGCGATGGACCACCAGCCCGCACACGACGGTCACATGGTGGAGTTCGACGGCCCGGACCGACTCGACTTGGTCGTCGATGCTGTCCGGATCGAGCAGGTCATCGCCAACCTGATCGACAACAGCATCCGCTACAGTCCGGACGGCGGTACCGTGTCCGTGAAGGTCGAGGACTACGGCGACGAGGGCATCGAGCTTTCGGTGACCGACACCGGCCCGGGCATCCCGCCCGACCAGCGCGAGGCGGTCTTCACCAGCTACCGTCAGGGCGGCTCGGCAGAGCGATTCGCCGGAATTGGTCTCGGGCTGTTCGTCAGCCGCCAGATCGTCGAGCTGCACGGCGGGGCGATGCACATCGAGGACCCGGCGGACCACCCCGGTACCCGGATCGTCATCACCCTCCCGTCCGCTGCCTCCTCCACCCGCACCGGGGAATCGCTGGCCGAGTCGCTCCCCGGCTCCTACAGCGCGGACTGACGTTCCAGACCTCGACGACCACCCAGGGAACGCCGGGTCCCGACCAGTGGCAGGATGATGAGAGTCCCGAACAGACCGTGGGCTAAAACCGGGACCGTCGCGACATCAACGGGCAGCCCCCGGGCCTCAGTGTCCTGCATGGGAAACAGAGTACGCCTCGACAACCACACCTCGGGTCACCCACCAACCCGGAAGGGCGATCAGCCAGCCCACCGCCGCGTCGAGGATGAAGTGCTCGCCGAGGTAGGCAACGGCGACCGTCATCAGCAGTGCGTAGATCCCACCAA
>DASYWL010000010.1:0-8472 GCA_035936055.1 Thermomicrobiales bacterium | reverse complement strand
GCCGATCCAGTTTCCGATCGGTGCGGCGGAGAACTTCCGCGGTATCGTTGACCTGCTCACCGGCGAGGCGTTGATCATGCACGAGAACGGGGACGGCGGCTATGACCGCGCGCCGATCCCGGAAGAACTCGCCGATGATGTGGACACCTACCGCCGCGCACTCATCGAGTCGATCGCAGAGCACAACGAGGAGCTGCTGATGCGCTACCTCGACGAGGAGCCGATCGACGACGAGGAGATCATCCGCGAGTTGCATTCCTGTGTCGAGGACGGCACGGTGGTGCCCCTGCTCTGTGGCTCCGCCGACGGCAACCACGGCGTCTCGCCGCTGATCGAGGCGATGGTGCGGCACCTCCCGAGCGCCGACGAGCGGGTCGAGATCGCGATGAAGGGCGATGAGGAGGTACAGCTCAAGGCATCGCCAGACGAGTCGACCGTCGGCCTCGTTTTCAAGTCGATCAGCGACCCGCACGTTGGGCGCGTTTCACTGGTTCGCGTCTTCGCCGGTGCGATCAACGCGCACGATACGTTGGTCAATTCTAGGACGGGAAGCAAGGAACGCATTGGCAAGCCGTTCACCTTGTGCGGAAAGACGCAGGTCGAGATGGAGTCGATTCCCGCAGGGGATATCGGCGCACTTACCAAGCTCGGAGATGTCCAGACCGGCGACACGCTCGTCGCCAATGACCACGGTCCCATGCTCCGACCGATGGAATCAATGGAGCCGACGATGGCGCTGGCCGTCAACCCGGAGTCCAAGGCGGACGTCGACAAGCTGGCCGTCGCGCTCGAGCGGATGGTGGCCGAGGATGCCGGCATCAGGGTTCGACGCGACGAGGCAACCGGCGAGACGCTAATTCTCGGGCAGGGCGAGCAGCACATCAACCTTGCGGCTGAGCGGCTCATGAAGCGGTCCGGCATCACGATCTCGCTCACCACGCCCCGCGTCGCCTATCGTGAGACGATCACCAAGCCGACCCGTGCCGAGTACAAGCACAAGAAGCAGACCGGCGGTGCTGGCCAGTACGGCCACGTCGTGCTGGAGGTCGAGCCCAGCGAGAACGAGTTCGCCTTCGATGAGCAGGTCGTCGGCGGCGCTGTGCCGAAGGGCTTCTTCCCGGCGGTCGAGAAGGGCGTGCGCGACGGGATGGAATCGGGATCGCTGGCCGGCTTTCCCGTCGTCAACGTCCACGCGACCCTCGTCGACGGCAGTTACCACTCGGTGGACTCGAACGAGATGGCGTTCCGGATTGCGGCGAAGGAATGCATCCGCCGTGCTCTTGACCAGGGCAGCCCGGTACTGCTTGAACCGATCCACCGGCTCGAGGTGACGGTGCCGGATGAGCTGATGGGCGACGTGCTTGGACATCTGAATAGCAAGCGCGGGCAGGTGCTCGGCGTGGATGCCGTTCGCCATGGATGGAGCCAGATCACCGCCGAGGTGCCATTGGCCGAGGTCCAGCGCTACTCGACCGAGCTTCGATCGATGTCGCAGGGGCGAGCCACGTTCACCATGCGCTTCGCGCGCTACCAGCAGGTGCCGGAGACTATCGCCGAGACCGTCCGGAAAGAGGCGGAGGAGGCCAAGGCCGCCTGACGTGCTCGGTGCCGCGCTGACCGTGTACCATCCTTGCGAAATGAACGACACGCTGGTTTCGCAAGGATGGACACGTGACGGCGACCTACGACGTAATCTTTGATGGCGGCGCAAAGGGCAATCCCGGGCTTGGCTACGGAAGCTACCAGATCACCCGTGACGGCGCCGTCATCGCCCACACTCAGCTGAACTTCGGTGCCAATGTCACCAACAACCAGGCCGAGTACATGACGCTGCTCAACGCGCTGCAGTGGCTCGCTGACGGGCTCGGCAACTCGGCCAGCAGTGCCAGTGTCACCGTGCATGGCGACAGCCAGCTGGTCATCAAGCAGCTCTCGGGCGAGTGGAAGATCAAGGATGCCCGTCTCCGACGTATCGCCATGGAGACCCGTGCCCAGATGGACCGCTTCCACGATGTCTCACTGACTTGGCACCGGCGCGATGTGTCGGTGCAGCGCCTCGGCCACTGACACCTCGTCACCATTGCGAAGCACGGCCGTTGACATGATTGCCGTCCCTTTCGTGCCCCTCCCACCGTGCGATACAGCCCCTGCCGCCAGCCTCAGCGGTTTGAATGTCTGGAGAACAACGCGTGTCGAGTGATGGAAGAGCGGCCTGGTCGCGGGAGATCAATGCCTACACCCGGGCAATCTCCGGCGCCTACATCTTCGGGGTTCCGCTGCTGTTCACCATGGAGATGTGGTGGATCGGCGAGTATATCGACCGCTCGAAACTCCTGATGGCCGTTGGCCTGGCCTTCGCGGCAAACTTCGGCCTCTCGTGGGTGTCCGGTTTCCGCCGTGACAGTTCGCTATTCGCAAGTGTTGAGGAAGCGATCGAAGCAGTCGCCGTCGGCACCATCACCGCCTCCGCCATGTTGCTCGTGCTCAATCGCATCGCACTGGGCGACCCAATAGAAAGCGTGGCCGGCATGATTCTCGTCCAGGCGGTACCGCTCAGCATCGGGGCCTCCGTCGCAAACGAGGTCTTCGGTAGACCCGGCAACCGGCGAGGCAAGAGCGGCCACCAGCATCTGTCGGCAGGGAAGGAACTCCTCTCCGATGTGGGAGCCACCATGATCGGTGGCGTCTTCATTGGCTTCTCGATCGCTCCGACCGAGGAGGTGCCCATGCTGGCCGCGGCGCTCGATTACCCGCACCTGCTTGCCCTCGTCGCGTTCAGTCTCGGAGTCAGCTACATCATCGTCTTTGCCAGCGGCTTCGACCGGCCGCACCCCGAGGGAGTTTTCCAGCAACCGATTACGGAAACGGCGCTCGCGTACGTCGTGTCGGTGGTCGTCGCGCTGGTGGTGCTGTATCTGTTCGATCGCATCACCTTCGGGCAGCCGCTGCAGTCGATCGCGCAGCAGGCGCTGGTGCTCGCCGTACCGACAACGGTCGGCGGAGCGGCCGGGAGACTGGTGGTATGAGTGACGAGAGGCGCTTCGAGCAGCAGAGCCAGGAGAGCGAAGGAAGGCCGGCCGCCGAGTGGATCACCCTCGGTATCAGTATCGCTTTCGTTGCCGCTATGGTGGCGCTGGTCACATGGTTCTACTTCCGCGGCGCCGAAGAGGTGCCGGCCATCGTGGCCGAGGCGCAGCTCGCCGAAGTCAGCGAGCGGAACGGCAGCTGGTACCTGCCGATCGAAATTCTGAACGACGGTGACGCCACCGTGGCGGACGCCATCATCAGGGGCGAGCTCGTCACTGGTAGCGGAGAGCCGCAAACGGCCGAGGTGACCATAGACTTCCTGGCAGGCGGCGAGCGTGAGCAGGCCACACTCGTCTTCGACAGCGATCCACGTGAGGGCGATCTCACCGTCGCCCCTGTCAGCTATGAGAACCCGTGAACAAGCGGGGGCGGGTCGTCTGGACGGAGTCTTGCGACCGTTCGGAGCAGACGGGGGTACCGGCCGCGAAGCACAGCCGACCCAGCGCGCACCAGGAGACGTGTTGAGCCTGATCTGCTCCAGAAAGTTCTGATCTTCGCCCTGTTTCCCATGGGTAGAGCGATCATCGGCGGCATCCTTGCCCCATGGCGGTGAGAAACGACAACTCGATCATCACCTGCGCTATCCTCTCCCCGTGCCTCTGAGCGCTTGCCTCGATCGCGGCTTCTCGCTGCCATCGTCAACCGCTCGCTCAGCAATTCACCAGCCACCGGTGCGGGCCAGGGATGCCGGTGCTCCCCGCGAGGCATCCCTACACATTGCGCTTGACCGGCGGTTGAGACGCCACTATACTTCTCACGCTGTGCGCTGTCGGGCGATTAGCTCAGCTGGTTAGAGCGCCACGTTGACATCGTGGAGGTCAGTGGTTCGAGTCCACTATCGCCCACCGCCCAGGAGCCGGGCCTCCCCGTGAGGTGCCGGCTCTACTTGATTCCACTCGCCGAACCGGTGAGGACCCGCCTATACCATGCGCTTCTTCATCACAGTCGCCATTTTGCTGCTCTCGATTGTGCTCCCAACACTTTCGGCTGCCAGCCAGGAGGTACCGGAGCTGCAGATCAACTCCGAGCGGTATATTGTCATCGACGCCAAGACAGGGCAGGTCTACGCCCAAAAAGGCGCGCGCGATGAGGTGGCGATCGCCAGCCTCACCAAGATCTTCACGGCTGTTCAGGCTCTCGAGATGGCCCCGCCCGACACACCGATCACGACAACGGCCGACGACCTCTTCGGCTCGGCCCACACGCTGATGGGCTTCGGGCCCAACGAGACGTACACGCTCGAGGACATGATCTACGGCATGCTGCTGCCATCCGGCAATGACGCCGCACACGCGATTGCCCGGTCGCTCGGTGGGCAGCCGGGCGACACTGCCGAGGAGGCGGTGCAGCGATTCATGGACCTAGTCAACCAGCGTGTGCTCGACATGGGCCTCACTGACACGCACCTCATCACCCCATCGGGATGGGGCGTCCCTGGGCACCACTCGTCGGCTTGGGACGTGGCAGCGATGATGCAGCATGCGATGCAGTATCCGCTTATCGAACAGGCCATCAACACACGCTCCTACACAACGTCCAATGGCCTGCTCACGGTCAGGAACACCAACAAGCTGCTCAACTCCTACAGCGCACTCCTCGGCGGCAAGACCGGATACGATCTCGATGCCGGCTGGTGCCTGGTCAATGTCGCGGAAATCGGGGACCGGCGAATGATCGCCGTCACACTTGACGGCATCGCTCCGGACGACTGGTACGATGACAACCGTGTGCTTCTCGACTACGGCTTCGATCAGACGGCCGAAGTCGCCAACTGGAGCGGTGACGTCGTGGTTTGGCAGAATCCGTCTATCGCCCAGATCGAGCGCTCGGCGTCGATGGACGCCGCTCTTGCCGGTCGCTCGATGGCGGAATCGAACGCTGTCGCCGACGTGGTCGATTCTCCAAGAGTCCTGGCGGCGGAGCGCGAAACAGCTAGCCGTCTGGCAGCCGGCAGTACTGCCGCAGTGATGGTCGCGATCGTCGCTCTCCTCGGCATGCGCGGCCTGCTCGCATTCAGGCGCTGGCCGCTCGGCAGGGCACGACCAGTGTCCTGAGCGCCATCGCTATCGAACCGTGCCTGGCGGGTCGGAACGCAAGGGCTCACCTGTGTCGTCCTCGCTGACTGCCCAGCCAGAGTACGCGGCGGCCAGCGCGGTCAGCGCGTGCAGCCAGATGTCGTGGCTGAAGATCGGGATCAGGTCGAACGTGGTGTTGAGCACTGGGATCATTCCCATAATCGCCAGCACGCCGTAGAAGATCGCCAGACCCTTGCAGTACAGGCGCGCCGAGGCGAAGCTCCGGTACGCAACAATGCCCAGCACGCCGACGGACAGATGCACCACGTTGTGCAGGATATTGATCGGGAACAGGCCGAAAAGATCGCGGTAGTGCGATTCGATGGCCAAGTCCGGCGTGTGCCGGTCAACCCCGAGTGCCGGAATGAACCCGGCAATTCCGATGACCAGATACACCACACCAACAACAAGCGCGAACCACCGTGTCCCCATGCCAATGCTCCTCTG
Organism: Thermomicrobiales bacterium; assembly: GCA_035936055.1. Classification (GTDB taxonomy): domain Bacteria; phylum Chloroflexota; class Chloroflexia; order Thermomicrobiales; family UBA6265; genus JACCVC01. The sequence continues at coordinate 2,863 of DASYWL010000010.1, read as the reverse complement.
CGCGTCGTTCCATCCATCGGTATCGGACAGAAAACCGCAAACGCAGTGCCAGTGCGCGGTGCCGGCCGGCTGTAGCACTCGCAGGGAACGCCTGTTGACGTGTACCGGGCCCGCTACTACACTGCGAGAGTAACCGTCAACGGCGATGACTGGAACGAGTACGCCTGCCAGTTCGCCTCAGAGAAGTCACGGTCGGTGCGAGTGACTGGCAGAGTACAGGCGGAAAACCCTCCACGAGCCGAGCCGTGAACCTGCCGCAGGCGGCAGTAGCGCGCTCCGGGCGCCCCCGTTACCGGGCACCATGAGCGACCCCCTTGACGCGATGTCGCGTCGGCGGGTCGGAATGAGGGTGGAACCACGCCAACCCGGCGTCCCTTTGCGGGGCGCCGGGTTTCTTGCGTCTCATGATCATCAGACACATTACAGGAGCAGCAACATGGCCAGCAGCAGCGCAGCTGTCGAGAACATGGACATCGCCGTCGACCCCGAGAACAACCGGGAGTACGAGCTTGCGCGCATGCGCCACTCGACGGCGCACCTCATGGCCGAAGCCGTCCAGGAAATCTTCCCAGACGCCAAGTTGGGTATCGGTCCCGCCATCGCCGACGGCTTCTACTACGATTTCGATCTCCCTCGCCCACTCAGACCGGAAGACCTCGAGGAGATCGAGAAGCGTATGCGGAAGAACCAGAAGCAGAACGAGCCGTACGTTCGCAGGGAGATCTCGCGCGAGGAGGCGCTCGAGATCTTCAGCGGCAACCCGTACAAGGTCGAGATCATCAACGAGTTGCCCGCGGATGAAGTGATTTCGACGTATCAGCAAGGGCACTTCCTTGACCTCTGCCGCGGACCGCACGTCGAGTCGACAGGCAAGATCGGGCCATTCAAGCTCCAGAGTGTCGCTGGCGCCTACTGGCGTGGCGACGAGCGTCGGCCGATGTTGCAGCGCATCTACGGAACGGCTTGGCCAACGCAGGAGGAGCTCGACGAGTACCTGGAGAAGCTGGAGGAGGCGCAGCGGCGCGACCACCGGCGCCTCGGCAAGGAGCTCGACCTCTTCTCGGTGTCCGAAGAGATCGGACCGGGCCTGATCCTCTGGCACCCGAACGGCGCGATGGTACGCTATCTGGTTGAGCAGTTCGAGCAGCAGGAGCAGCTCGATCGCGGCTACGATCTCGTCTACACGCCGCACATCGGATCGGAAAAGATCTACCAGAAATCCGGGCACTTGCAGACATATATCGAGAACATGTACTCGCCAATGAGCATCGAGGATGTCGATTACTATCTCAAGCCGATGAACTGTCCCGGCCACATCATGATCTACAAGAGCCAGGTTCATTCCTACCGGGAGCTTCCGATGCGCTTCGCGGAGCTTGGAACGGTCTACCGCTACGAGCGATCCGGTACGCTGCATGGCATGTTGCGCGTCCGCGGCTTCACCCAGGACGACGCGCACATTTTCTGCACGCATGAGCAGGTGGTCGACGAGGTCGGCGGCGTAATCGACCTCGCCATCCACATGGCCGACATCTTCGGCTACGGCTTTGAGGTTTACCTTGGAACGCGGCCAGAGAAGGCGATCGGCGATGAGCAGGTCTGGGATGAAGCGACGGAGGCGCTCAAGCGTGCCCTCAGCCAGCGGAATCTCGACTACGTCGTCGATGAGGGCGAGGGCGCCTTCTACGGTCCCAAGATCGATATCAAGTGGTTGGATGCACTGGGCAGAGCGTGGACGGGCCCGACGATTCAGGTCGACTTCAACCTCCCGGAGCGCTTCGACGTTAACTTCGTGGGCGAGGATGGCGAACGGCATCGCGTCGCGATGATCCATCGCACGCTGCTTGGCTCCATGGAGCGCTTCGTCGGTGGTCTGGTCGAGCACTACGCCGGCGCCTTCCCGTCGTGGCTTGCGCCGGTACAGGCGCGCGTCATCCCGATCACGGACAAGCAGTCCGAGTACGCGGAGCAGGTCGAGCAGCGCCTCAAGGATGCCGGGCTCCGCGTCGAGGTCGACAACTCGCGCGACCGTATGCAGGCAAAGATCCGGAACGCACAGCTCCAGAAGGTGCCGTACATGCTTGTAGTTGGTGGGCGCGAGGCAGATGCGAATGCCGTCGCTGTTCGGCTTCGCTCGGGCGAGGACCTGGGCGCGATCCCCATCGATCAGTTCGTCGATCTCGTCAGCCCGGTCATTGACACGAAATCACTCGACCTCCAGGAGCCGCGTCGATAGGGCCGCAGATTCGCAATCTCATTCACGCGCTCGGAGTCAACTCGGCAGGGACCCGCTCTTCCAATGGGGAGAGCGGGTCTTTCCCTCTCCACCCCACCGTCAGGCCAGATGTCACTCCAACTCGGTGCTATAATCGTTTCCGATAACCTATCAACATCACCCACGGTGAGCCTTGCTCGACGGGACGATCGTGACAAGGTTTCCGCTTTGCGGGAGACCATCATGCAGGGAGGCGGCAATGGCGGAGCTCGTCTATCTGGCCACGCATGGTCCTGATGATCCGACCAAGGCGTGCATGCTTATCCACTTGGCGGTGAACGATGCGGCTGAAGCGGGAATCGAGGCGGAAGTCAACCTGGCAGGTGACGCAGTGGTCCTGATTCACGATGCGATCATCGATGCAGTGCTCCCGATCGGCTTCCCGCCGCTGAAGGATCTGCTGGCGAAAGCGAGGGAGAAGGACGTCCACGTTTTCATTATGAGGTGGTTGCGCGCATGCCCGTGGGGTCAGCGACGCCGATCTCGAAGGCAAGAACGCCTCCTTCTCGACGCCAACCGAGTTCGCACAATGTTGCGCCGAAGCCACCAACGTCCTAGTGTTCTAGCTTGCGGCGATCCCGGCGGCGC
>DASYWL010000009.1:0-8141 GCA_035936055.1 Thermomicrobiales bacterium | reverse complement strand
TCAGCCTGTTGTACGTGCGACTCTGGATGAACGCCGTCAGCTCGAGAGACCCGGTTCACGATGGAGACATTGAGCGGCTGAGACTCTGTGTGCACTGCGAAAAGCCGCTGGACCTCGAAAGTAGAGCCGATTCGGGATATTGCTCTGAGCGTTGCCGCTGGAGGGCAGCTAACCGTCGACGTGCCGACCTGAGGCATGTCCCGAAAAAAACGGGATAGAGCCGAAAATCGGGACCGGATTCTGCCCGCCGTTTCGGGGCAAATCCCGAAATCCCGAAAATCCCACTTCCAAACGGGGCGTGCGTATAGATAGAGTGAATCGTCAACGATTGTTTTTCGCTGCGCTCCAGGTCGAGAGGTGCGCTTGAGGGCCGATGTCAGAATAGCCGTCAGAATAGCGATTGATACACAATGCACATATCGCACGTGAGATGCGCCGTAACGACAGGCTAGAGGTATCCGGTGGTATGCAGTGTACGGCGCACTAGATGGACTTCCAGTCCACCCGTTTTCGCATCTCCGGGCTGGTGCAGGACGCCCGAACGTGCCATCATCGGGATAACATCGTAAACTCATATCTCGGAGAGATCGTTGACGCATTCGTCGACACCATCTCTGCCGGTATGCCGTCCAGCGAGTTGGATCGGAGTTGACCGGTTCGCTCAACGCGGGGGAAGGCGGCGCTCCGGCACGGATTCGTCCGCTGGCTATGGGCACGCATGGGGGACACTATGGGGAGGGCCTCTTTCATGAATCGTTTTTTCAGCAAGCTTGATCTGCGTGATATCAAGATCGATCCTGAAGGCACGCGGTTTCCGCCCGACGGAGAAGAGGAGGTGGATGCCGAGCCGGCCGGCGGATCGGACAGCCACGCAACACAGCTCGATGAAATCGAGTTTGCCCCCGAGGAGCACGAGGCGTCAACCGCGGCAGACGAAGACCTCGCGCCCGTGTCGGAAAATGGCTACGGCTCGGCTGAAGCCCTCGCGTCGACCTATGTTCCTGAGCCCGGCGACGAGGTTCTGAAAGTCTCGGCACGTTCGCGTCCGAGTGCGGTTGCCGGTGCGATCGCGGGCGTGGTCCGCGAGTCCGGTCGGGCCGAGGTTCAGGCCATCGGCGCTGGCGCGACCAATCAGGCCGTCAAGGCGGCGGCTATCGCGCGGGGCTACCTGCTCGAAACCGGCATCGACGTCGTCTGCGTCCCGGCTTTCATCGACGTCACCATCGAAAACGAGGATCGCACGGCGATTCGCCTCGTGATCGAGCCGCGCTAGACACACTCAGGATTCCATGACCGCTAAAGACACCAATCGAGCCAACCGGCCGAGCGAAGGGTCGTTCTGGCCGGTGGACCTGCATGCCCACACCACCGCTTCGGACGGCACACTCGCGCCCGATGAGCTCGTCGACTTCGCCGTCCAGCGCGGCGTCGAGATCCTCGGCGTGACGGATCATGACACAGTCGATGGCATTGAAGCGGCGTCTCGCCGAGCGTCCGAGCGGCGTGTCACGCTCATGCCCGGCGTCGAGCTCTCGACCACCGAGCGGGGCTCCGAGGTGCACGTTCTCGGCTATGGCGTCGACCTGCGAGACGCTTCGCTGCGGAAGCGCCTGGCCGACCTCGCGGCGTCGCGCGTGCGTCGTATCAGCGCCATGATCGAGAAGCTGTGCGAAGCGGGGTACGCCATCGACGGCGACGCCGTCCTCGCCCAAGCGGATGAGGGATCCATCGGTCGGCCCCACGTCGCCCGCGCGCTTATCGAGATCGGGGTGGTGGCCTCCGTCGACGAGGCGTTCGACCGGTTCCTCAAGCCGGGTCGGCCGGGATGGGTCCCGCGCGAGCCGTTCACGCCTGAGCAGGCGGTACAGCTCCTGCGAGATCACGGTGTCCTGCCTGTACTCGCACACCCGCTGTCGACCAGGGATGTCCCCGGCGTCCTGAGGCGGCTGATACCAGTCGGATTGCGCGGCATGGAGGTCTGGTACGGCGAGTATGACCCCGGGGAGCGGGAGGCGTTGCGGCGCACCGCGGAAGAGCACAACCTGCTGGCCACGGGAGGCTCGGATTACCATGGCCCGCGTTTCCGGGCCGGTCGTGAGCTCGGATCCGTGCCGGTCCCACGTGAGGTGTTCGATCGTTTGGTGGACGCCGGAGTGCGGGTGTGACGGACCGTTTTGCGGGCGTTATCATCGTTGCCGCCGGGCGCGGGGAGCGCTTCGGTGACAGCGGCAAGGTGCTCGCCTATGCCGGAGGGCGTCCCTTGCTGGCGCGGAGTCTGGATGCCGCGATTGCGGCATCCTCAACGGCGGAGATCGTCGTCGTCTGCGGTGGCCACACGCGCGAGCGTATCGCTGCGTTGATCGAGTCCCTTGACACCCCGCTGCCGGTGTGCGTCTGTGCCGGCGGTGCTGAGCGGCAGGACTCGGTGCGTTTCGGCATCCACGCGCTTTCAGATAGCATTGAGGTCGCCGTGATCCACGATGCGGCACGGCCGTTGGCGACATCGGCGATGTTCGATGACGTCGCGGAGGCGGCTCGTGAGCAAGGCGCGGCCATCGTGGCCGTGCCGGTCACGGACACGATCAAGGAGGTCGAGGGCGACCGCATCCTCCGAACGATTCCGCGGCAAATGCTGCGCGCGGCCCAGACACCCCAGGCGTTCCGGCTCGACACGCTGTGGGATGCCATGGAAAGGACCACCGGCTCCAACGTGACGTTCACGGACGAGGCAACGCGGCTCGAATCGCTCGGTGTGCCAGTCGTGGTTCGACCGGGGACAACCACGAATATCAAGGTCACGGTGCCGGAGGACCTGGTGCTGGTCGAGGCGTTGCTTCAGTCCCAGTGCCGGGGAACTCGCGATGTACCGAGCTGAGGTTCCACGGACCGGTATCGGTTACGACGTCCACCGTTTCGCCGAGGGGCGGCGATGCGTGCTCGGCGGTGTCGACATCCCGTTCGAGCGCGGACTGGAGGGCCACTCGGACGCCGATGTGGTGCTCCACGCGCTGGCGGATGCCCTGCTGGGTGCGGCAGCGCTGGGAGATATCGGTCGGCACTTCCCGCCCAGCGATCCGCAGTGGGCCGGCATGGACAGTGGTGATATCGTGCGGCGGTCGGTCGTACTGCTCTCGAAGATCGGCATGGAGCCGATCCACGCTGACATCACGGTGATTGCCGAGGTGCCGCGAATCAATCCGCACCTCTCCGCGATGCAGGCGGCGATCGGTGCAGTGGTCGGTCTGCCGCCCGAGACGATCAGCGTCAAGGCAACGACCAGCGAGCGGATGGGATTTGTCGGCCGTGAGGAGGGCATAGCGGCAATCGCTGTCGCAACGATCGCGCGTGTGCCCGGTGAAGGGGAGAGGCTGAAGTGCGGATCCTGATCCAGCGGGTGACCCAGGCGAGCGTGACCGTCGGTGGCGTGATCACGGGTGCGATCGGGTCAGGCCTGGCGTTGCTGATCGGCATCGGCGAGGACGACACCCCGGACCTGGTCGAGCCGATGTGCGAGAAGGTGGTCAGCCTCCGCATCTTCGACGACGCCGGCGGCCGCATGAATCGCTCGGCGCTCGATCTCCTCGATGAGGGCGAGCAGCCGGGCATGCTCGTGGTGTCGCAATTCACGCTCTACGGCGACCTGCGAAAGGGCCGCCGTCCGAGCTACAGCCACGCCGCGCCGCCCGAGGCCGCGTCGCCCATGGTTGACGCCTGTGCGGAGTTGCTCCGGAAGACCGGGTTCACGGTGGGGACCGGCGTCTTTGGGGCGGAGATGCAGGTGGCACTCGTGAACGACGGGCCGGTGACACTGTGGCTCGACTCCGACGACATGAAGCGCCCGCGGCGAGCGTAGGAGGCGGCCGATATGCCCGACAAGCGCCGTGACGAGGAGCAACTGCCGCCGATCCCCGATGGCGGGCTTGCCGAGTCGATGCCGGAATGGCTTCGACGTCCTCCTGCCTGGCGGACATTGCGGGACGAGGAGGTTGTGCAAGCCGAGCCGCCGGAGACCGACGAAATCCCGGAAGCCGACGACTCGCCGATCGATCCACGTACGTTCCTGACGGATGATGACCTGCCGGATTGGTTACGAAGGTTGGGGTCTGTGTCGTCACCGCAACCCGAATCCGGAGCCGATGAGCGAGTCGCTGTTGCGGCCGATGAGCGGACAGAACCGGAGCCGAGCGCGGCAGTTTCCCGACCGGTCGCATCAGCGCACTTTGTGCCGCGCTCGCCAGCGGTCACTCACGCTGAAGGAGACCGGAAGTCCCTGTCGCCGCCCGCGCGCGCGCCTTCGATGCGGCGTCAGACCGTGATCCACCGAGCGGCATGGTGGCAGGGACCACAGCTGGAAATTCTGTTGGCCGTTGCACTGCTCATGGCACTCATCGTGATTGTGATCCTGGTGATCTGACTGCCACCGAGTGCAGCAAGCCCTATTGCCATCGCCGTGCTGCTCCCGGGTCAGGGCATACCAGCCTTCTTGGTGGGTCTCAGGCCTCGGCGGTCAGGGAGCGGTCCGTTTCGCGGAGTCGCTCCTGAAGCTCGTCGACCGTTGTCGCCGGCAGCATGCAGGCTCCCTGACGACAAAGCCAGCCGGTGCTGACGCCATGTACCGCTGCGCGTTCCTGCAGCACCGGGTAGCGGTGGAGGGTACGCTCGTCCAGCTTCGGTGTAGCGTGTGTGACGACGAGCGATGGCTGCGGGTGGGCAAGCGCGAGCTGGGTTAACTCGCGGTGGATGTCCGATGTAGGGTCTCCGGCGATCACGAGTGTGTAGGGCGTGCTATAGAGCCGCTCGGCAACCGCAAGATAGCGTCCGAACGCGCCTGGATGCTCGGTCAGCAGGTCGGCGACGCCTGAGACGATTTCCTCAGCGCGCTCAGCCATCTCGCTCCGGCTCGTGACCTCACTGAGTGTCAGCAGCACGTCTGCTGCGACGGAGTTGCCGGCCGGAGTGGCGTTGTCCTGCAGTGTATGTGGTCGAACAGCCAGTCCGGTGCCCTCCGCCGGAGTGTCGTAGAAGTCCGCACCACCCTCGCGGTTGAAAAGCTCCACAGCCTTGCCGAAGATGGCGTCCGCCTCATCGAGGTAGCGGATCTTGCCGGTCGCCTGGTGCAGGTGGATGAGTCCCTCGGCGAGGAAGATATAGTCCTCCAGCACACCGTTGCCACGTCGCTCGCCGTCCTTCCAGGTGCGCCAGAGCGTGCCGTCATCGTTACGAACAGACGTCAGCATGAAACGGGCGGCTTCTTCAGCGGCATCGACGAAGCGGGGAATCCGCAGTGCTGCGCCGACGAGCGCGAGCCCGGTGACCGCGAGACCGTTCCACGCCGTGACCACCTTGTCGTCCTGGCCGGGACGCACACGGCTCGATCGCCGCTCGCGAAGCCTGGCGGTGGCTTCGTCCAGCAGCTTCTGTACCTCGGAAACTGGCTTGCCGAGCGATGTGGCGATATCCTCGACGCTCTCGGCGAGCGTGAGAATATTGTTTCCCTCGAAATTGCCAGCCGGAGCGATACCGAAGCGGCGGTGCACCACTTCAGCGACATCGCCATCCAGAAGCTCGTGGATCTCGCTATCCGACCAGACGTAGAACTTGCCCTCGACGCCCTCGCTGTCGGCGTCAAGCGCGGAGGCGAGCCCCCCGCCGGGCAGCTGCATCTCCGTCAACAGCCAGTTGCCGGTTTGTCGAACCACCTCTGCATAGCGAGGAGTGCCCGTCGCCTTCCACGCTTCGAGATAGCTGCGTATCAGCTGGGCGTTGTCGTAGAGCATCTTCTCGAAGTGGGGGACTACCCACTGCGCATCCACCGAGTAGCGAGCAAAGCCGCCGGCCAGATGGTCGTGGATGCCTCCGGCCGCCATGCGGTCGAGCGTCGTGGTCAGCATTCGCCGGGCTTCGTCGGAGCCCGTGCGCTGCAGGTGCCGGGCCAGGAAGTCGAGTGTCGGCACCTGCGGGAACTTCGGCGCGCTGCCGAATCCGCCCCAGTGGCTGTCGAAGGAGTTGCCCAGGGTCTCAAGCGCCTCATCGGCGAGACTCGGCCTGACCGCTTCGTAATTGGGCCGTTGCTGGCTGATCGACTCCAGGTAACCGGTCACGCGACGTGCGTTCTCCAATAGCGACTCCCGGTCCCGTTGCCAAGCGGTGGCAATCGTCTCCAGCACGCGCACGAAGCCGGGCATGCCACGAGCGTCGACCGGCGGCCAGTAGGTGCCGCCGAAGAAGGGGACACCGTCCGCCGTGGCGAAGACGTTGAGTGGCCACCCACCGTGGCCGACCATCGCCTGAACTGCGTTCATGTAGATCGTATCGACGTCAGGCCGTTCCTCACGGTCGACCTTGACATTGAGGAAGTGCTCGTTCATGAACGCTGCGAGCTCGGGATGCTCGAACGACTCGTGTGCCATAACATGACACCAGTGGCACGCAGAGTAGCCGATACTCACGAAGAGCGGCTTGTCCTGCTGTCGGGCCTCCTCGAGTGCGTCATCAGACCACGGCCACCAATCGACCGGGTTGTCCTTGTGCTGCTGCAGATAGGGGCTCGGCTCGTTCGCCAGTCGATTTGACATGATCGTGCTTTCACTCGGTTCGGTTGGTGTCCATGTCCGGGCGGTCGTCGAACTCGATGGTGTCGACGTTGATCACGTCATCCATCCCCGGTGTCGCGGTGGTGCTCACCTGATTGAGCGCATCGGGTCGATGCTCAGCAGGCTGGCCGCTAACGGTGATGGCTCCACCCAGCGCCGGGTCGGTCCAGCCCCTGGACTTGACCTCGTCCTTCGACAAGGTGAGAACCACCCGGCCCTGCTGATCAATCCGGTCGACCACTGATCGAGGGATATAGAGATCGTCTCGCAGGATTCCCTGATCGACGACGAGGAAGTCACCCTCGATGCGCCTGATGTCCCCGAGACGTCCTGCGTCCGAGCCGTAGACCTGCATCCCCTTCTCAGGGACGGCGGGAGTGGAATTCCGTGCCATGGCAAATGCCTCCGATTGTTCGGGCGCCAAGACGGCGATGGCGCCGACTTTTCATCCCGTTCCGCGCACTGGCCGTGCCACGCTGCCGAGGGGCGGTGATTCTGGCACGTGGATTGCACCGGAAGGGCAGTACCTGCTGTCGAGACGCAGAAAGGGAAAAGGGACATCACAATGGAAAACCCGCAATTTGTCGAGAATGCCAGAGTCGTCGACCGTGAGGGTGCCGAGATTGGCACGCTGCGCGCAATCGAGGAAGGGGAAGCAGGATCGATCGTCATCGCCCGAACACCGGACGGGCGTGAGGTCGGCATTCCATACGAACAGATCGACCTGAGGGCCTCCACAGACGAGGAGGTGGTGGCCGACTTGCTTGTGGCCTCACTGGAAATCCCCAGCGAGGGAGTGGCCGAAGATCATTACGCAACCTTGACGCTCAGCGAGGAGGATCTGGACGTCTCCACGCGCTGGGCTGAGAAAGGGCGCGTTATCGTCCGCAAGCGCGTAGAGACCGTTCCCCAGGAGAAGACGATCGAACTGGCGCAGGAAGGCGTTGAGGTCGAGCGCGTGCGCATCAATGACGTGGTCGACGAGCTGCCGCAGGTTCGCACCGAGGGCGAGACGACGATCATCCCGGTCGTCGAGGAGGTGCTGATAGTGGAGAAGCGCTATCGGCTGGTGGAGGAGGTGCGAGTCACGTCCACGCGATCGAGCCAACCGCACACGATTCGAGAGGACTTGCGGCGTGAGGTCGTGGAGTTCGAGGAAGTGCCTCCTGAAGAGGGCACAGCCGAGCGTTGAGCGTTGGCTGGAAACCGATTCGCTTCAGCGCCGCTGCCTCGGCGCTCGCGTTGAGGCACCGGCGCCCTGCGACGGCGTCCCCAGCGTGGGTTGAACTGCCTTGACCTGACGTGTCGTCGCACGAACCCAGCGGTGAGGGTTGTCGTCCGATCGCCGTGCGCAACTGCAGCCCAATGCGACGAGGCAGGGCCCTGTGGGTCCCACCTCGTCAGCTATGTGCCGGCCGGTTACGGTGATGAGATCAGCCTCGGTCGCGGTTGACGTCAACGTCGGTGTCGATCTCCTCACCCTCGACGTCGACTTCCTCGCGGCGCACCGTGTCGCGCACCCGCTCGGTGTGCGTCTCGGCCGTCTTG
>DASYWL010000008.1:0-4791 GCA_035936055.1 Thermomicrobiales bacterium | reverse complement strand
TTTCGCCCACTCAATGTGTCATTATCGAGCGTAGCGGCGAAGCCGCGAAGTCGAGAAATCGCTTCTGTAAGGGGCATCAACTTCGGGCAGCCAGGAGATTTCTTGACTGCAGGCTCACATGCGCTCGAAAAGACACGTTGGGAGCGTTTCGATGGAGCCTCTACTCGAGGTCGAACAGGGACGGACCCGATTGATGGGCGGTGGACGACGCCGGCTGGGCATCGTCGCCGACGCCAAGTCCTGCCTGGATCCAGCTATGCTCATCGGCGTGCACGAAGCGCGCAAACCGCATCACCAATGACTTCCCATCATCGTCCAGGCCACGGAAGACCGCCAGCAGCCGGCGCTCGTCGTCAGTCGGGCGATCGCCGGGACCCCCCTCGATCATCCCGCCAGCGCGAAGGAGGTCATCCCGCGAGTAGCCCAGCGCTACCGCCAGCCGGTCGATCGTCTCGATACTCGGCTGCGCTCCTCGCCCCCGCTCGATGTCGCAGAGATACGACCGGCTGATCCCCGCCCGATCGGCGAGACTCCGCTGGCTCATTCCCTGCTCACCGCGGATCGACCGCAGCCACTGGCCGAGCGGCGACGGCTGGGTGCCTTCCGATGTCGTCTTTCGCCTCCGTGGCATCCCTGTGTCCTCGCCGTCTGCATGTGTCGGCCCTCGCGAAACGCTCCTCTATCTTCCGGTACTTGCGCTCCTCGCTCAACCCCCGCACCATGGCCGTAGCATATTCTGCACACCCCGGGAGTCTCACCCCATGCGCGCACGACTCTGGACCAACGCCCGCATCACCACGATGGACGATGCCAAGCCGACCGCCGAGGCGATCCTGACGATCGACGACCGCATCGCCGACGTCGGTAATCTCGACGATCTGCAGGCAGCTGCACCGGCCGGGACCGACACCGTGGACCTGGGGGGTGCCGCGCTCTTCCCCGGCTTCATCGAGTCCCACAACCACATGATCGCGTATGGCCGTTCGCTGGCGGCGATCGACGCGCGCCCGACCCAGCTTGGCTCGATCAAAGCGCTGGTGGCAGCGATCCGCGAGCGCGCCTCAATCAGCCCGGAGGGAGGCTGGCTCATCGCACGCGGGTACGACGACAACCAACTCGCCGAGAGGCGCCATCCCAACCGGCACGATCTGGACAGCGTCTCGGAGCGCCATCCGGTCCTCCTCGTCAACGGCTCCGGCCATCTTGCGGTCGCCAACACCGAGGCGCTGCGCCTGGCGGGGATCACCGCCACGACCGAGAACCCGCAGGGCGGCGAGATTGTACGTGATGCCCACGGCCAGGCGACCGGCCTCCTGCTCGAGACGGCGCAGCGATTGGTCCAACAGGCAATGCCGGACCCAACCGTCGATGACCTCGTCGACGCGCTGCAGGCCTGCCACGACCGCTACGTTGCCGCCGGTATCACCTCCAGTCACACGGCGGGGGTGAACAGTACCGACGAGGTAACCGCACACCAGCGCTGGGCGGAAACGGCCGACAACCCGCTGCGCAAAACGATCATGATCGGGCGGTCCATGTTCCCCGCCTTCCGGGACACCGGCATGCATACGGGCTTCGGCGATGACCGCCTGCGCGTCGGCCCCCTCAAGCTCTTCTCAGACGGCTCCCTTATCGGCCGCACGGCCGCTGTCAGCCAGCCGTTCCTTGAGGATCCCAACCCGAACAACCTCGGCATGGAAATGATGCCGCAGGAGGAACTGGACGCGATCGTGCTCGACGGCCACACGCATGGATATCAGGTCGCTATCCACGCGATCGGTGACCGCGCGATCGAGATGTGCCTAGATGCGTTCAAGCGGGCGCAGGAGGCCCATCCGCGAGATGACGCCCGACACCGCATCGAGCACTGCGGCATCCTGCGACCCGACCTCATCGACCGACTGGCGCGCGAACAGGTGATTCCGGTCTCCCAGCCGGTCTTCATCCGGGAGTACGGCGAGGGCTTCATCCGCCACCTCGGTCGCGAGCGCACCGCCCTCACCTACCCCTTCCGCTCATTGCTGGGCGCTGGTATCCCGGTCGTCTTCTCGTCCGACTGCCCGGTCTCGGCCCATGAGCCACTGAAGTCGATCCAGGCGTCGGTCGAGGAACGCACGAATGCCGGCACCGAGTACGAGCCGCAGGAGGCAATCACCCCCGGTGAGGCGATCCGCGCCTACACCATCCACGGCGCACGCGCCGGCTTCGCTGAGGACCGGGTCGGGACAATCTGCCCCGGCATGCTGGCCGACTTCACGATCCTCGCCCGGCACCCGGAGGACGTCGCGCCGGCAGAGATCGACCAGATCCCCGTAGTCGGGACGGTAATCGGTGGCGAGCTCGCCTACCAGAGGCCGATGGAGGCGTAGGGATGGCCCGAATCGCGCTCGTCGGCCTGATCGACCACGACGAGGTGCTCCACCTCGACCACCTACCAGTGCCTGGCACGTCGGCGGTGATCACTGCGGTCAGCGAGTCGCCCGGTGGCACCACCGCCAACACCGCCGTCGCCCTCGCCCGGCTGGGTGAGCACGTGACGCTCCGTGCACTCGTCGGCGACGACGCTGAGGGCGCCGCGCTGAAGACGGGGCTCGAGCGTGAGGGTGTCGACTGTACGATGGTGACGATCGCCGGAGGGCAGCCGACCGACCGCTCGGTGATTCTGCTCGACACCCGCACCGGCGAGCGCACTATCCTCTGGCGCAAGGGCGCAATGATCGGCCGGACTGACAAGCTCGACGTCTACTCCCTGTTTGACCACGACGTCGTGCTGCTCGACATGGCCGACGAGCCACTCCGCCGCTTCCTGACCGATCTTCCCGTCCACACCCGGCCGGATGTGCTCCTGCTCGGGCCGATCACGTACATCGTCGACAACGCCGAGCCGGACGCCACCGATGTCGCCTTTCGCTTCGACACGATTACCGGCAACGCCGCGCAATTCCTTGACCTCATGCAGGTCGAATCCGAGGGCGAGCTGATCGAGACGGTGCAGCACCGGATGCCGGGCACCAACCTCCGCGCAGCGGTCGTGACGCTGGCAGCGGACGGCTGCCTGTGGATCACGCGCGACGAGCACGAGTACGTCGAGGGGTTCCGGGTCGAGGTTCGCGACACCATCGGAGCGGGCGATGCCCATACGGCCGGGATCGCCTACGGCATGGCGCGACGATGGTCATGGCCGGAGACATGCCGCTTCGCAAACGCCGTCGCCGCCATGAGCACCACGGGTGCCGGAGCCCAGGCAGGCTTGCCCACCATCGCCGAGGTGCAGGGACTGGTGGGCAACACCATGTAGCGCCGGAATTGTGTGGGCAGGTCGTCACCGATTCCCGGTCGCTGCACAGGCCCGCCCACGGCGAGCCGGATCTACCGGTATCACGATCATCGCCACCGAGGGACCATCGCCAGCCGTCTATACTGGCCGGTATGAAGCTTGATGCGCGCGTCCCCATTCGACCCGTACCCATTCCTGAAGACGCAGGGCTGCAGCGGACCACCGCCTGGGTCAAGAAGACCGCTGCGGAGCACGGCCTGGAGGTAAGCGCGGTCACCAGCGTCGACCCGTTCCCGGAGGCTGCCGACGCAGTGCGGTCCCGCATCGATGCCGGACACCTTGACGGCATGGACTGGTTCACCCATGAGCGCATCGACGTCGCCGAGGACGTTCGCAACCTCCACCCAACCGCGCGGTCAATTCTCTCGGTCGGGCTTACCTACTGGTCGGGACCATCCGAGAAGCCGGACGACGGCGTCCCGCGCGGGCGTATCTCCCGATATGCCTGGGGTCGCGACTACCACCGCGTCATCGAGAAGCGCATGAAAGCGCTCCACGCGGATCTGGAGGACCAGCTCGGGCGCCGGATCGAGGCGCGATTCCTCGTCGACACGGCGCGGGTCATGGAGCGTGCCATTGCGGCGAGATCCGGGCTCGGCTGGTACGGCAAACACTCATGCATCATCGTCCCTGGCCATGGGTCGTGGATCCTGCTCGGCGAGCTCGTGCTCGACATCCCGCTGCTGCCGGACGCCCCGCTTGGGCAGGATTGCGGTCGTTGCCGGATTTGCCTCGACCAGTGCCCGACCGGCGCGATCGTCGACGCCTATAAGGTCAACGCGCCCACCTGCATCTCTTACCTCACCATCGAGGAGCGTGGCTGGATCCCGCGCGAGTTGCGCCCGAAGATGGGAGACTGGGTCTACGGCTGTGATGTCTGCCAGAATGTCTGCCCCTACACGAAGGCGGCGAAGGTCACCGACGACGCCGACATGCGCCCAGCGAGCATCGAAAACGCCTACCCCTCGCTCCCTTGGCTGCTGGAGATGACCGACGAAGAGTTCGGCGCCCACTACTTCGGCACGCCGGTCCCGCGAACAAAGCGCCGCGGGCTGGCACGCAACGCCGCCATCGCGCTCGGCAACATCGGGAGCGACCGCTACATCCCAGTGCTCGCGAGCGTGCTGCGGGAACACGACGAGCTGCTGGTGCGCGGCCATGCCGCCTGGGCGATCGGCCGCCTCGCCGAGCACGACCCGCTAACCGCCCGACGGGCCTTGGAGGCAGCACGACGATCGGAGCCTGACGCTGTTGTCTGCGATGAGATTGAGCGGGCAATGGAGGTTCCGCGATGAGAATGGAGCCGAAAAGGACCACGGTAACATCGATGTCATGCTGAACCGGCGAGGCACCTGCGCCGCAGCCTTGTTAAAGCATCACTTTCACGCTTGTCCTCAAGGTTCGCACGTGGAGCTCCTCGCGTTTGAGATCCTGAGCCGAGGCCCGGCTACGCC
>DASYWL010000007.1:0-2483 GCA_035936055.1 Thermomicrobiales bacterium | reverse complement strand
ATGTCGTCGTCCCAGTCATGCTGGTGGTGATGTGGGTCTGGCAGCGCTACGCGAAGGCCGCCTACCGGGTCACACGACGAACCACGAGCGCGGTCAACGCCAACCTGGCGGAGAGCATCGCCGGCATGCGGGTGGTGCAGTCGTACGTGCGCGAGCCGATGAACTTCCGGTTCTTCCAGCGCATCAATTTCGATAACTTCCGTGCCCACGTCGACGCCGCCAGGCTCTCGTCCCTGCTCTTTCCGCTCGTGACGGTGCTGGGCACGGCGGCGACCGCGATGATCGTCTATGTCGGCGGGCAGCTGGTGTTCGACAACCAGATGTCGATCGGCGAGCTGGTGCTCTTCGTTGCCCTGATCGACCGCTTCTTCGTGCCGATCCGTGACCTCAGTCAGCAGTACAGCGTGCTGCAGTCAGCGATGGTTGCCGGCGAACGCATCTTCGAGGTGCTCGACGTCGAGCCGGAGGTGCAGGACAAGCCGGACGCCTATGAGTTGCCGCCGATCGAGGGCCGGGTGGACTACAACCACGTCACCTTCGGGTATGGCAACACGCAGATCCTCCACGACATCAACCTGCACGTGGAGCCGGGGGAGACGGTCGCCTTTGTGGGAGAGACCGGCGCCGGCAAGAGCTCGATGGTCAACCTGCTGATGCGCTTCACCGATGTCTGGGACGGCAGCATCACCATCGACGGGCATGATATTCGCGACGTCACCCAGCAGTCGCTGCGGGCGCAGCTCGGCATCGTGCTGCAGGATACCTTCCTGTTCGGCAGCACCATCCGCGAGAACATCAGCTACGCCCGGCCGGATGCGACGCTGCGGGAGGTCGAGGCGGCGGCCAGGGAGGTCGGCGCGCACGAGTTCATCCGACGGCTGCCGGAGGGGTATGACACGCCGGTGCAGGAGCGTGGTGTCAGTCTGTCAGTCGGGCAGCGGCAGTTGATCTCGTTTGCGCGGGCGCTGATCGCCGATCCGAAGATCCTCATCCTCGACGAGGCGACGAGCAGCATCGACACGCAGACGGAGAAGCTGATCCAGGATGCGCTCAAGCGGCTGCTGGTCGGGCGCACCTCATTCGTGATCGCCCACCGGTTGAGCACCATCCGCGAGGCCGACACGGTGGTGGTGATGGACCAGGGGCGCATCGTCGAGATGGGCACGCACGACGAGCTGATGGCGAAGCGGGGCGCCTACCACGGCCTCTACACCATGCAGTGGCGCGGCAGCGGCATGGCCGCGGATTGACCCCATCCGTCGCAACAGGCACATGGACCGGTTTCGAGATCTGGGTGCGTGCGATGGATACGATGTCCGGATGAAGGAATCGACAGGTGACGCTGGGAGCCCAACCCGCCCGCGGAGAAGCGGGCCTACTTCCCATGCCGCCGCCGGATTGCCTCGGACCACTCAGCCGAAACGCTCGGCGAGCCACGACCGCACCACACCGATCACTCGGGCCCGATCCGGCTCGTTGAAGAGCTCGTGGCGCATCCCCTCCAAGAGGAACACCGTCTTGTCCTGGCTGCCGACCCGCTTGCGCATCAGCTCGGTGCCGCACGGGTCCGCGAGCGTGTCCTCCGTGCCGTGCATCGCCAGCAGGGGTGTCGTGATTTCCCCGAGTCGGTCGAGCGTGTCCTCCCCGGCGCGCAGCATCGCGGCGGCGGCCCCAATCCGTGGGTGACCATGCCAGGTACGGTGATCAATAGCGAACTGTCGGCAAATCTCCGGGTCGGTAGTAGTACTGCAGTCACCAGTAGGCGAATATGGATGTGGGACCGCAGGGGCGATTGTTCCGATCAGCTTGCCGATGAGAACTTCCGGACGGGAGGAGTTCTGATCGATGATGAGCGCGGGCGCGATGGTGACGAGCGCCCCGAGCACCTCTGGGTACCGCAATGCGTAGCGCAGGGCGATGAGACCGCCCATCGAGTTGCCGACCAGCACGGTCGGCAGGCCAAGGTGGCGTTGCTGGGCGCGGGTCGCGAGGACATAGAGTTCGTCGGCGGTTCGGTCGAAATCCGTGATCAGTGCGCGAACGCCGCTGCTCCGTCCGTGCCCACGGTGATCGATGCCGTAGACGGCGAACCCGTCAGCGACGAGCGGGTTTACGACGTGGCTGTGACGACCGGGATGGTCGGCGTAGCCGTGGCTCAGGAGCAGGATTGTCTTGGGCCGGTTCGGAACCCAGCCGCATACCGCCAACTGGACATCCTGCTCCATGTGGATGACATCCCGCCACTGGGTGACAGGCAAGGTTTCGCTGTGTACGTTCATGGTAAGTTCCACCGGTCGAACGGCTCGTCTCCTTGCAGACATGAGGCCATGCGCACACCGGCAGGCATCGTCTGCGTGCCAGCCAACGACTGTCCCCCGCGCGAACATTGCCGGCGGGACCTTAATGCCGACCCTCTGCAGAACCCATGCCGGCACGCCGATATCACCGACGCTTACCACTCCGCAGATCGCCCGGCCCTCTGC
>DASYWL010000006.1:0-10065 GCA_035936055.1 Thermomicrobiales bacterium | reverse complement strand
GCCATAGGATGTCGTTTGTATGGGCGGGCTCCATGTCCGCCCTTTGACTGGTGGCCGACGCTCGGGCAGTCACTGCTTTCCTGACATGGCTCGTGGCCGTTGTGTATACTCCGCTACGTCTCTACGCACAACGCGGCGAGTGTGCCGGAGCCACCTCGGGTCCCCACCGACAACGGCACAGAGGAGAGCGTTCAATGCTGATTCCCACCCCACGGCGTGCGCGGATCTGACGCCATCCGGCCTCGAATGGTGTTCCAGGTGATGGAGCCACCCGGTTCCGCGATCGCCTGACTTCCACCCCCAGCTCCCCAACATCATTCGTCCCGGCAGCTGCGCGCCCGTGTGGCGTTGTGCCGTCCCTGCAACCATTACTCAGAGGTGAACCATGCCTGCGACCACCGATGCCCGCAGTGCGCCCAATCCGTTGCTCGTCACCAGCGAGGGCCAGACCTGGCTCGTCGGCGACGAGATCTACCTGCGGCCGCCTGCTCCGGCCGACGCCGAGACGGTGCAGTCGTGGACCTTTACCCGCTTCCCGATCTCACCAGATCGCATCCGTGCCCGTATCGACAGTGGCGAGCGCGGTGATGACTCCGGCAAGGACCGCCACCAGTTGCTGATCGTCCGTCGTGCTGACGAGCGCCCGGTCGGTTCGCTCATCGTCAACACCAAATGGTTCCCACACTTCTTCATCGATGTCACCACCGACTCCCTCTTTGGACCGGACATCGACCGCTGGAAGGGGGAGGCGCTCGCCATGGCCATGCGGCTGGTGGTCGACGAGTGGCACGTCCCGATCGTCACGGTTTCGCTTCGTGAGGACGAACGCGAGGCCATTACTCGCCTCGAAGCTATCGGCGCGCGCCAGTGCCTGCGACTGCCGGAGGTGTATGCACGGGACGGCATGCGCGTCGACAGCGTCACGTACGAGCTGATGCATCCCGGTTGGGTGGCGCGGCTCGGCGATCCTGCCGAGGTCGAGTTGCCCCGCTCCGGCACCGGGCAGCCGCGCCCAGTTACCCCGCCGGTGCTGCCGGACGGCGACCCGCCTGCCAACGCCGTACGCATCGGTCCGCGCGTCTATCTACGGCCGATTCAGGAGAGCGACGC
Organism: Thermomicrobiales bacterium; assembly: GCA_035936055.1. Classification (GTDB taxonomy): domain Bacteria; phylum Chloroflexota; class Chloroflexia; order Thermomicrobiales; family UBA6265; genus JACCVC01. Next base: position 8,955 of record DASYWL010000006.1, on the reverse strand, counting down.
GCGCGTCGTAACCTACTGGAGCCTGCGTGAGTTGGACACCAGCTGGTCGAACGGGCGCTTCACGTTCAGCCCCGAGGCGTTCTGGAATGAGGTGAAGGAGATCCAGAGCGCGGACAAGCCGGGGCGCGTTGACTTCGCCGTTTGCCTTCGGGACAGTGACACATTGATCGGCTTCGTTGGCGTCGAGGACGTTGACTACCAGCACAGATTCGCTGATTCCGCCAGCATGATGATCAACCCCGCCTATCGTGAGGCAGGCTACGGCTCCGAGGCGAAACACCTGCTCTTCGACTACGTCTTCAACACCCTCGACATGCATGTTCTGGGCTCGTGGGTGATGTTCGCCAACACCCGCTCGGCGGCCGCACTGCGCAAGCAGGGCTACACCGAGGCGGGTCGCGTCCACTGGATCACCCACCGAGACGGGGCGTTCGCCAACATGGTCATTTTCTACCTTCGGGCGAAGGACTGGCGAGCCATGCCCCGCCGCCTGGAAGGGAGCGCCGAATGACAACATCCACCCCGGACCAGACTAACCCGGAGCTGACGCGTGCCGCCGGGCAGACCTGGCTCGTCGGCGAGGAGATCTACCTGCGACCCATCGTGCCGGCCGATGCCGAGTTCGTCAGTTCTTGGAAGAGGTCTCCATTCCCGATGGCGCCCGAGCGCGCCCGGGAGTGGATCGCCGATGATCTCGCGAAGAACAGCAATCCGTACCAGAAGGCAATCTACCTCGTCGTGCGCCGCAGCAACGAGCGCCCGGTGGGGTCGGTGACGGTCGACAACCGGCATTTCCCACACCACGACGTAAGCGCTCAGCTGGACCCGCTTCTCGGCGACGAGGGATTTCGGCTGAAGACCGAGGCGCTCGTGCTGGTCTTCCGGATGCTCGTTGACGAGCAGCAGCGACCCAAGGTGTCGATCGCTCTCCCGGCCGATGAGACACTGGTCATCGAGGCACTGGAGGGCATCGGTGCGCGCACAACAACCCGGTTCCGCGAAAAGCTCTCCTGCCCAAGCGGTGGTCGGCGCGATGAGCTCGTCGTGGAATACCTGAACCGGGATTGGGTCGCGCGGCTGGGTGATCCGGCGGACGTCGTCTTCCCGCGCACCGGCACAGGTCAGCCGCGCCCGGTGACAGCGCCGGTGCTCCCGGACGGCGACCCGCCCACCAACGCGGTGCGGATCGGGCCGCGCGTCTACCTGCGACCGCCGCAGAAATCCGACGCGGAGGCTGTAGCCCACTGGTCGATGCGGGAAATCGACACCAGCTGGGACAACGGACGGTTCCCGGTGGGGCGGGAGGGAGTAGCCAAATGGTTCGACGATACGCAGAAGAAAACCCCGCCGGACTGGATCGAGTTCTCGGTTTGCCTTCGCGAGACCGATGAGTATCTCGGCATGGTCGGGGTGCTCGACGTGAACTACACGCACCGGTTCGGTGAGTCGGCCAGCATGATCCTCAATTCGAAATACCGTGAGGCGGGGTATGGGACCGAAGCCAAGCACCTGATGTTCGACTACCTGTTCAACGATCTGGATGTCCACGCGATCCAGTCGTGGGTCATGTTCGACAACCCGCGCTCGGCGGCGGCGCTGCGCAAGCAGGGCTACCGCGAGGCCGGCCGCGAGCACTGGATCGAGTTCCGCGACGGGCGCTTCGTCAGCTTCGTCGCCTTCGACCTGCTCGCAACCGACTGGCGCGCCATGCCCCGTCAGGATGCGGACATCGACTCGTAGGGCCGGATCGGGTCTGCCCGGCCGGCCGCGGGGCGATATAACGCAAACTCGCATTGTATGGAAACGAGACACCAAACCATGACCGTGACATCATCCACCTCCGAGAAGACCACCCCTGAGGGCAACACCACTCCACTAGCCTGGGAGGGGCAGACCTACCTCGTCGGCGAGGAGATCTACCTCCGCCCGATCGACAAGGACGACGCGAAGTGGTCCATGTCCTTCCGCGGCTCTCGCTTCCCACTCTCTCCCGAGCGCACCGAGGAGTGGATCACGGGCGACATACTCAAGGCCGAGGGTCGCCAGCACCTCGGCATCCGGCGCAAGAGCGACGAGCGCGTCGTCGGCATGGCCGTCATCGAGCGATCTCCAATCGGTGGTCGCTGGCTCAACCTCTTCGTCGATCCGCTCTTCGGCAGCAAGATCGATCGCTGGAGACTCGAGGCCCTGCGCATGATCCTCGGCTGGTCCGTCAACGAGCAGCAGCGGCCGAATCTGCATGCCATCGTGCCCGCCAGCCAGCAGGCGTTCGTCGACGGCGCGAAGGATCTCGGCATGCGCGAGACCGCCACTTTCCGTGAGTACTTCTTCCGAGACGGCCAGCGGGTCGACGCGATCGTGCTGGAGTACCTCAACTCGCAGTGGGTGAGCACGCTCGGCGATCCCAACGAGGTCGAGATCGAGCGGATCGGCTCAGGCGAGCCACGACCGGTCCCCGCATCGGTGCGCTCGTTGAGCGACCCGCCGAAGAACGCGGTCATGGTCGGCGAGCGGGTCTACCTTCGCCCGTTCACGAAGGCGGACGCCGAGCAGTTCTCGATCTGGTCGCGGCGGGAGACGGAGGCCGAGGCTGCCTTCAACGTCGGACGCTACATGCTGCACAAGCTGGGCAAGTGGCGGTGGGCCGAGGGCTTCCAGAAGCAGGAGTTCCCGGAGTGGATTCGTTTCGCGGTGGCCGATCGCGAGAGCGGCGAGCTGGCCGGCGGTAACGGCGTCCTCGAGGTGGACTACCACGACCGCCGCGGCGAGACCGAAAGCTTCTTCCTGCCGAAGTTCCGTGGCAAGGGGTATGGCTCGGAGGGCAAGCACCTCGTGCTGGACTACGCGTTCAACCGGCTCGACCTGCACATGGTCACCTCGTGGGTCTACTTCCCGAACACCCGCTCGGCGGCGGCGCTGCGCAAGCAGGGCTACCGCGAGGCCGGCCGCATCAACTGGCTCTATTCCAACAAGGGCACGTTCGACAACTTCGTCGTCTTCGATTACCTCGCCGACGAGTGGCGCGCCATGCCCCGCACCGGCGAGCAGGGGTAGCCGGGCCCAGTCACCCCACCCGCCCTCTAGCTGATGTCAAGGTGAGACCGCCGGACACGACGACGCCCCGGATCGCGCGATCCGGGGCGTCGGGCTCGGGCTGGGTGCGGCAATCAGCTCGTCGCCGCATCCATCGCCTGGTTGATCTCCTCGCGTCTGGGGAATCGGTTCTCCGCCTTCTTCGAGAAGATCAGTTCGCCGTTGTAGGTGACCTCGAAAACCCCGCCGCTGCTCGGGATCAGCGTGACCCCCTCGGTGACGTCGAGCGGCCGAGTGTGCAGGATATGCTCCGCCAAACTGGCGGCGCGCTTTTCGTAGCCTCAGGACGTGCAGAATTCGATCTGCAGTGCGCCCTTTCCGTTGCCGTTCTCGCTGGACATCGTCCACCGTCCTTTCCGCTCTCGCCGCGAAGCTCCGTGCTTCGCGGCACTCATGGGGTAGGTCGTGGCAAGAATGGTACCAGCCGCGGAAAACCTGGCTCGCGATCAATAGACTACATAGGAGGGGAGGACTTGAACGCGCTTGCCAGAGCCACGACAGACGTCGGGCGCGCGTTCAATGTCCTCCCGTCTTCATAATGCGGTCTACATGGCGCAGATGGGCCCACTTGGCGCACAACGGCGTCCTCCATTTCAGACGGCTAGCGCAGGCAAGTCGTCGTCTACAGCGCACCGAGGGTTCGGACTAGCCGATCCGGAACGCGCCGTAGTAGTGCGCGGAGTAGTAATCCGAGTAGATGCTCGAGATCGTCACGCCCGTGCTCGCATTCTCGGCGTGGATCATCTGCCCGTCACCGATGTAGATGCCGGCGTGGCTGATGCCGGCGCTGAAGGTGTTGGCGAAATAGACCAGATCGCCCGGCTGCCACGCACCCCACGCGACCGGCGTCCCGTAGGCCGTTTGCCCCGCAGTGCCATGGCCGATGTCGATGCCGACCGTGCTCAGCACCACGTATTGCGTGAAGCCGGAGCAGTCGAAGCCGGCCGGGGTGTTGCCCGCCCAGACGTAGGGATAGCCGAGGAATTGCATCGCGAAGCCAGCGATCGCGTCCCCGGTGCTGGAGGCTTCCGCCGGCGGCACCGCCTGCTCGGACCCAGGACCTGGCAGCAGCTCGATAGCGGCAGCCGGGGTGGCCATGCCGAGCGACCCGATGAGCATCAGCGCGGCGATGATCATCGCGATCGGAGCGCGGAAACGGTCGAAATGTGTGTGGTCCGAGGCACAAGTCGAACCCTCCGTCGCGGAGGACGGCAGCGTGAACAACGACATGATTGGGTAATATGTCCTTCCCTCAAAGGAAATCGATCGGGAGCGCTTTTGCCCCCGTCGTACTGGTGATCGCCGGGGATGACGATCACGATTCGATGCGGTGTTGCTCCTTTCTCAGTGGTGTGCAGCGGACGTATCCTGCCCGCGTCGATGCCCCTCGGCCCTCCAGCCACGGCGCCGATGGGTGGTCGCAACGAACCGCGGGCACCCTACCACACCCCTCCCGGCTGTCGCCAGCGAACGTACAAGCATCGGCTATCCGTCCACCCACCCGATGCCGTTTCCGTTTCGTGGCATGTCAGTTGGTACAATCGTGGGCACATGCGGCCGGCATGTGTGGTTGGGGTGGAAACCCCGCTGCACACCGCGATCGCCACGGGCCACCGGCCCCCGACCACCTGACAGCACGTAGAGGAGACACAGACGATGGCGTACCGGTTCGTGCTCGAGGTGCCGGAATCCCTACTTGACGAGGCGAACATAGTGGTCAACTCCGTGCCGGACGCGCAGATCCTCGTCGAGCGCAACTCGCACGGCCTCGGCTTCAATGATCCGTACCTCGATTTCTCCGTTGCGGCACACTCCCTGGCGGTGGTGGAGCGCATCTACCAGTGGATGGCTAACTACGGCGAGCCCTACCCGGATGTTCGCCTGGTTTTGCACGACGGCCGGCGCGTCAGCTTCGCGAAGGCCAACGTCAGCCTCATCGTCGCCACCATCAGACGTGACCAGCCGTGGATGGACCACACCATTCCGCAGATCGGCGTGCACGAGCCGAAGGTGTGGGAGGGTAGCGGTGGTGCGCCTGCAGTCAGCGAGAGCCAACCGGAGCTCGTCCTTGACGATCCCGCCTCGCTGGCCGTGCGGCTTGCCTCGGCCCCCGGCGTGCCCGTTCACAACCTTGGGCCTGCCGAGCAGTACTACGACGAGGTGCTCGACCTGCGCCTGATCGGGCGCGCCCTTCGGCAGGACAACGGGCAACTCCGCGCCGTTGAGGAACCGTACGATCACAAGATGGCGCGCCTGTATGGCCGGGAGGCCGATGTCTCCTTCTTGGAGAACGGACCGTTGCGGATCAATCTCGAACGGCACCCGCGTGGCTTGCCACTGCCCTACGGTGTCGATCCCATGGAGATCCACACCACCGCCACGCCGAAGCACATCGCCACGGTCCGTGGCCGCGTACTGATCTACGGCAACACCGTGCTCGAGAGCGATCCGGACACTCTCCGCTTCGTTGACCCGTTCAACGTGGTGTGGAGCATCACGCCCATGGTGGCCGTCGACACGACGACGCCGGCGGCACTGCAGGGATAATCCTTCATGCTGGACAGTTTTCAGGACCTCATCGAGGGACTTACCGAGACCCCCTCGGAGTTGCGCGAAATTCTCGGCAATCCCGTGCCGGATGACGTCCCCGAGGACGTCAAGGTGATGCTCGCCGAGCTGGGAACGCGCGAGCGTGTGCAGGTGCGACGGGTGCAGGCCGTGATGCGCGAGCGGATGCCGCGTCTGCGAGCGATCGAGTACGAGCCGGAGCTCAGGGCCCTCGATCAGCACATCGACACGCCCGAGGCCATGCTCACCGAGTACAACAACCAGCGCAGCGAGCTTGTCTCGCTACTGGTCAACCTCACCCTGCGCGACTGGGACCAGAAGGTTGACCATGACCAGCAGGGCGAGATCACCCTCGCCGACGAGATCGAGAACCACCTTGCTTGGGATGAGGAGATGCTCGAGAAGTTTCGCGCCGCGATGGCCTGACCCAAACAGCGGAGCGCGCCCGCGGTTGGGGAACCACAGGCGCGCTCCGGAAGGGAATGGGGGAGTGTCAATCGGGGTGCGGGACGGCGCGGTAGTGGGGAAGCGCCACGTGTCCGTTCACCCGCTGACAGGATCATAGTAGGACAAATGTTCTATCCAGGCAACCCCTCCAACTAGGCTGGTTCAAGGCGGGGAGCCCCTCTCGAGGAGTGCGGCCCGTATGCGTGAACAGCGACGCCCCGTGATCATCGTCGGTGCGGGGCTTGCGGGGTTGACCGCCGCCCGCCGTTTGCATCGCGACGGGATTTCCGTGCTCGTGCTCGAGGCCGAGCCGGAGGTGGGGGGGCGTGTGCGCACGCGCCGCACCGACGACGGGTTCCTCATCGACCGAGGGTTTCAGATCCTGCTCTCCGCCTATCCCGCCCTGCGTCGCAACGTCGACCTCGACGTGCTCGGTGCCCGTCCGTTCGATTCTGGCGCGCATGTCTGGACTGGACGGCGGCTCGTGCCGCTGCGCAACCCGCTGAACCACCCGGCTGGTATCCTGCGCGACCTGACAAGCCCGGTCTTCGGGTTCGGCGACAAGCTTCGCCTCGTGCGTTGGGGCCTGCAGACGGCGCTCGCGCCGTGGACCACTGCAGCCGAGGCTGCGAATGTGCTGCCGGACCAGTCCGCGCTTGCTGCGCTGCAGGCGCACGGCTTCTCCGACGAGTTCATCGACCGCTTCGCACGGCCCTTCTGGGGCGGCATCGCGCTCGACCGCTCGCTGTCGTTCAGCGCCGGCGTCGTCCGCTTTACCACGAAGATGTTCCTGGCCGGCGACGGCGTGCTCCCCCGCGAGGGCGTCGGCGCGGTGCCGAAGGCGATCGCGGCCGAGCTACCCGACGGCTCGGTTCGGACGTCGACAACGGTTGACGCGCTGGCGATCGAGGGCACGCGCGCCACCGGCGTCCGGGCCGCCGGGGAGACGATCGAGGCTGCCGCCGTCATCGTTGCCACCGACCCGCCCGCCGCCGCCCGGCTGACCGGCATCGATGCGATCCCGACCGAGGGAGTGGGATGTGTCACGGTCTACCTCGCCACGCGGCAGGATCCGGGCATCGGGAAGATGCTGGCCATCGATGGCACTGGTCATCAGCCGGTCAACGAGATCGCGCCGCTCTCCGCCGTGCAGCCGAGTTACGCGCCGGACGGCGAGCGTCTCCTGGCCGCCGTGCTGCTGGGTGACGAGCCACTGTCCCGCGATGGCGAGGAGAACGGCCGCATCGCGCGGGAGTCGGTTGCGACCATGCTCGGGATCGGCGACCTCCGCGTCGTCGAGGCAGTCGCCGTGCCGTTCAGCCTCTACCGGCAGGTTCCCGGCATCCACCGCCGCCTGCCGGACGCCACCACCGGTGTGCAGGGATTGATGCTCGCGTCGGATGCGACGGTTGACGCCTCCAGCAACGGCGCGATGATGAGCGGCGAGGATGCTGCCCACGCGGTGAGAATGGAGCTGGGCACCGAGGCGTGAACGGAGCGCTATGCATGCACGGAGAGTTCAAGGTCCCGCGTGGCAAGCTCGTCGTTGTAGATCTCGACATCGACGAGACATCGCGATTGACCGACGTACGGCTGAGCGGGGATTTCTTTCTCTACCCGGAAGAGGCGATGACCTCCATTGTGGGCGCGCTCGACGGCGCACCGGCGGGGCTGCCGGCGCATGAGTACACGCTGCGCGTGGCGGAGGCGGTTCCGCCCGGAACGGAGCTGTTCGGCTTCTCGCCCGCTGCCATCGCGATCGCCGTCACTCGAGCGCAGGAGGCAAACGCAGATGCATGAGGAACTGCGCGAGCGCTGGCGCCATCAGGAATGGCAGGTGATCCCGCCACGGCCGCTGCTCCCGGCGGAGAACCTCGCGCTCGACGAGGTCCTGACCCAGCGCGTGGGGCGCGGCGAGCGCCTGCCCACCCTCCGGTTCTGGTCGTGGGCCAGGAAGGCCATCATCCTCGGGCGCTTCCAGTCGGTGCAGAACGAGGTCTATGCCGAGGTCGCCGCCCAGCATGAGATCGACGTTGTTCGCCGCATCAGCGGTGGCGGCGCGATGTTCGTCGAGCCGGAGGGCGCGATCACCTATTCCGTCTATGTGCCGGAGTCCTTTGTGCGGGGCCTGAGCTTTGCCGAGTCCTACGAGATGTTCGATAGCTGGGTGCTGGACGCGCTGCGGGATCTCGGCGTCAACGCGTGGTACCAGCCACTCAACGACATCACGTCCGAGGGCGGCAAGATCGGCGGCGCCGCGCAGGCGCGTCGAGGCGGCGCGGTGCTGCATCACACCACCATGGCCTACCAGATGACCACGGGGGTGCTCGGGACCGTGCTGCGCGTCGGCCAGGAGAAGCTCAGCGACAAGGGCATCCGCTCCGCAGATCGGCGCGTCGGTCCGCTCCGGCAGCAAACCGAGATGGAGCGAGACGCGATCATCGCACACCTGATCGAGCACTTCCGTTCGCGCTTCGGGTTGCACGATGACGAGCTCACTCTGGAGGAGGAGGCCGAGATGCAGCGCCTCGTGGACGAGCAGTTCGGCACCCGCGACTGGACCTATTTCCTGCCCTGATCGGTTGAGCCCCCGTGCGGGCGGCAGCTGAATGGCCGGTCCCCGTCGCTTTGAATCGCATTGACCCAATCATCCGAAGTCCAATTCCGTCCTGCGCCTGATGTGCACACGCACCAGCGTCCCTGACATTGTGGTGCGAAAGAGTGGTAATCTGCGGGGAGAGCAGGGACAACCGACCACCGGGCCCGCGGTCGTGTGCGCCCGGTGGACGCAAGACCAACACCATCTCTCCCGGCGAACGGGCAACGTGACAGGAGCGCCCCTCGGTC
>DASYWL010000005.1:0-6948 GCA_035936055.1 Thermomicrobiales bacterium | reverse complement strand
CCACAGGCTCGACTTGGGCAGTAGTGGTCAGTCCGATATCTCCCAACGCCAGGGAGCGCCTAAACGGCGACAACGCGTTGACACGAAAAACGGGCGAGGTGATATCACCTCGCCCGTTTCTGTCCTGATTGCTAGAGAATGCCGTGCACCCTCTGTCGATACGGACTCCCCAGCTTGCGACCGCGCGTTGGCTCCACCCGGGTGTCCCCGCATCACCCGGAGAATCCTGCTTAGGGCTGCTACCTTCCGGTCCTGACCCGATTCGCAGTTCCCCGCCGTGCGGGACCCGGGCTTCAACACCCCGCCACGGCCGCAGTCCTGAAAAGCCGTACCTCGAGAGGGAATTCAACCTCGCTAAGGCGGATTGCGAGTACAGGGCACCGCCAGCTCCCCGTCTAGCACGACGATGCAAAGTATACAGCCTGCCTCAACCGAATCTCAACACGGAGACTACTCTTCGGGAGGTAGCGGATGATCCTTCGGCCATTCGATCGGCCGCGGCCCGGCGTCGCCCAATTCGGGCTTCTCGTGAAGGCGGTTCTTCACACTGACGGCAAGGTCGTCACGTACCTGGACTTGGCATGAGAGTCGAGTGTCGTCGGTGCGATCGGAAACGGTTTCCAGCCGCTTCTCCTCGGCCTCTGTCATTGGTCCCGGGTTCCCCTCCAGCACCTCGACGCGGCACGTCGTGCAGCGGGCATTGCCGCCGCATCGGTGCAGGATATCGATCCCGGCGTCCTCGATGGCGAGAACGAGCCTGCGTCCCTCCTCGGCTTCAAACGGCGCTTCTCCTTCGACCCGAACGGTTGGCATCGTATCCTCCCCTGATGATCAGAGCGAAAAGGTTTCACGGGCCGGCTCAGGCGCTGAATCCCGTCGGCTGCCCGATACCGATGCGAGCGAGACGAGAGACATCCTGCGCATACGGCCCAACGAGCATGACCGCACCGGTCATGCCGCGCTCGACGCTCCCTGAGGCAAAGCGGTATCGGATACCGCTGTCCTCGAGGCTGCGGCACGCCAACAGAACCTCTCGGTCCCCGAGGCTCCGTATAATCTCGTTCGCGATATCGTCGGCGAGCAGCAGGTCGAAATCGTCGCGGTCGACCCACAGCATGATGTGCAAACCGGCCTGGTCGTCATGATCGAGATCGGCGGCCAGGTGGATGCCGTCCAGATCGGCCACCGTCTCGCGGATGCGACGGAAGACCTGCCTGACCGACTTGCCTGGCTTGCCCCAGCTGAGCCCGAGCGCACCCTGCAGGGTCACCAGCACCACCTCATAGAGATGCCGGAGCGGCGCCTGCGGTGCCTCGACCGCTTCCTGACTTGTCTTCATCCCGGACCCGCGTCCCTTCCCGTATACTTTCGATTGAGGTACATGCACGTGCCCTGTGATCACTACCCGGGAGTGTACGACGATGCCGAGTCTGCTGGACGTCATTCTGCGACGCAATACCGAATTGAAGACGCCTCCGGACTGCCAGGTGCACGACGTAGAGATGGACCTCCGCGGCAAGATGGGCCGGCCGTCCCGCTTCGACAACATGTCGGAAGAGGACTACACGTTCATCTACTACTGTCCGGTGGATGGCTGCAACGAGACGGCCGAGCGCCATGTCGTCCGCCGCGAGATTCCGGTTCCGGGCGTGACCCCGAAGCGGCCCGACTTCACGCCGACGAAGGACCGCGTGAAATACTAGATCCGGAAATGGCCGCAACGCACAGGGCGGACGCCGTCATGGTGCCCACCCTTTCGCTTCCCCGTTCCGGCTCAGATATTCTCGCCCTGGTACTGGCCGCTGTATCCGGCAGCGGTCCTCGCGTTGAGCGTGACGAAGACCAGTTGCATCACCCGGGCGTTGCGCTGCACCGAAAATCCGCTGGGGTTCACCACCTGCAGCAGCGACGTCGATCGCCCTTCGTAGCCCGCGTCCCAGACCGCCGTATGGATCGCCACACCAGAGCGCCCAAGGCTCGACCGGGGTCGCCCGAGCGCCATGAGGTCGTCCGGCAGCGCCACGACCTCGTTGTACGTGATGTGCCACGGCCCCGCCTCGAGATGGAACCAACCACGCTCGTCCGGGTGGACCTCCTCGAGCTTCGGCAGCTCCCTGCCGCTGCCCTCCATCGCGATCTTGCCGCTTCCAGCGAATCTCTCGACCTTCGCGAGCGTCAGGTCGATACCGTTTGGCTGCACCTGCTCCTCAAGCGACACATAATCCCGGAGCAGCGGGCGATCCGGACGCACGATACGCGACAGCAGCTCCTCACGGCTCAGGACGCCGCCTATCAACCCCGTCAGCTCGGTCATGTCAGATCACGGCGTCCTTCCGGGCAGTCAGCATCTGCCAGACCTTGACCGGCTTGTCGGCGAGAATTACGACCAACTCATCTCTCGACGTGGTGTCGACGGCGTGCCGCGCTGCCTCCATCTCGTCGAGCACGATCTCGATATCCTGCTGTGGCTTACCCCCAGCGATCGCCGCGGCTTTCAGCCGGTCGGCAATCTCTCCGATCTGGCGCCCGCGCCGGTTGTCATCCTCCCGGATGATGATCCGGTCGAACACACTGGCGGCAAGCTCGCCGAACTGGCGCATGTCCTCGTCGGAACGATCGCCGGGGATGGAGATGACCGCGACGCTTCGATCAGCCTCCATACGGGAGACGAAGTCGCCCAGCGCCTCGAGACCGGCGACGTTGTGGCAGTAGTCCATCACCACCCGTTGTCCACCGAGGTCGAGCAGGTTGAAACGGCCCGGGGTCTGGAAGAAGCTGCTGCTGAACGTGCGCAGCGCCTGACGGATATGGTCGAGCGGGACATCGTCAGCCAAGGCTACAGCGCTCGCGGCGAGCGCATTGGCGATGTTGACCCGCACCCGGCCCTCGAAGGTCGCCGGGATTTGGCTGGCGAGCACCAGCGAGGTTTCCCGCCGGTTCTCCACCACTGTGATCATCTCGCCGTAGCGCGACTGCCGCAGCACGACGGCCTTGCCCTTCTCGCGGATGTGCTCCTGGATCACCGGGTTCTCCTCGTCCATTGAGAAGTAGATGATCTCGCCTCGCGCGGTGCGGGACATCTGCACCGTCCACTCGTTGTCGGCATTCAGGACGCTGGCGCCGTCGCGGAGGGCACTCTGGGGCACCACCGCCTTGACTCGGGCAAGCTCCGCGAGTGTGTGGATGCCCTTGAGCCCGAGATGGTCGCTTGCGATGTTGGTAACCACCGCAATGTTGCAACGGTCGTAGCCGAGACCCGAGCGCAGAATTCCGCCGCGTGCCGTTTCCAGCACCGCGTAATCGATCGCCGGATTCTTCAGCACCATGCGGGCGCTGCCGGGTCCGCTCATGTCACCCGAGAGGATCTGCGTGCCGTCGATGTAGATACCATCGGTGGTAGTCAGTCCAACCTTGTACCCGGCAGTCTTCATGATGTGCGCGATCATCCGAGAGGTCGTGGTCTTGCCGTTGGTCCCAGTGACCGCAACGATCGGTACGCGCGATGGCTTGCCACGCTCGAAGAGCATGTCGACCACGGCCCGACCAACATGGCGCGGGTGCCCCTCGGTCGGGTTCGTGTGCATCCGGAAGCCCGGACCGGCATTGACCTCGCAAATCGCGCCGCCGGTCTGGCGAACGCTCTCCGCGATGTCCGTGGTAATGAAGTCGATTCCTGCGATATCGAGCCCGACGACCATGGCCGCCTGCCGAGCGATCTCGACGTTGTCGGGATGGATCTCGTCGGTGCGGTCGATCGCGGTGCCGCCCGTGCTCATGTTGCCGGTGAGCTTGAGCTGCACGAACTCGCCCTCATCGGGCACGTCGTCCAGCGATCGCCCGTCGCGCTCCAGCACCTCCATCGTCTGCGAGTCGACGGTGATGCGCGTCAGAATCTTCTCGTGCCCGACACCGCGGCGGGGATCGGCGTTCTCCCGCTCGATCAACTCGGCGATCGTCGTTTTTCCGTCGCCGACCACATGCGCCGGCACGCGCTCCGAGACAGCGATGACGTCGTTGTTAACCACGAGAATCCGGTAGTCGCGCCCCGTGATGAAGGATTCGACCACGACGATACCACTGCGGCTCTCCGAGTGCGCGCTCTCGAAGAACTCCCGCACCTCGCCCTCGTCCGCGAGGTTCACGAACACGCCGCGGCCATGGTTGCCGTCGAGCGGCTTGAGCACCACCGGATAGCCGATACGCTCCGCGGAACGCACCGCGTCCTCGGCATTGCCAACCGTGGCGGACTTCGGCACCGGGATGCCGACTTCCTGCAACAGCCGGTTGGTCAACTCCTTGTTGCTGGCGATATCAACGGCAATGTTCGCCGTCTCGGAGGTGACCGTCGCCCAGATACGCTTCTGGTACTTGCCATGGCCCAGCTGGACGAGCGACCGACGCGGGTCGAGCCGCAGCACCGGGATGCCACGACGCTGCGCCTCCTGCACAATCGATCCGGTGGACGGGCCGTATGCGAGGCGCTCGGCGAGACGGATCACCTGTTCGAGCTCCGCCTCGAAGTCGAAGTCCTCAGGCTTGTCGTAGACGAGGTTGTTGAGCAGCCGCAACGCCATCTTGCCGGCCGCCAGGCCGACATCCTCCTGATCGTACTGGAAGATAACGTTGTAGACGCCCTTCTCGGTCGTGCTACGGGTTTTGCCGCGGCCAACATCCGCGCCGGAGAGGTTCTGGATCTCCAGCGCCACGTGCTCGAGCACGTGGCCCATCCACGTGCCCTCGCGGAGGCGCTGGAGGAAGCCGCCGGGGCGGCCGACCGAACACCGGTGCTCGTACAGCGACGGCATCAGTTCGGTCAGTTGCTCGTAGAATCCGGGGATCTTGTTGGAAGGCCGATCCTCGAGCTCGCCCAGATCGAGCACATACTGAATGGCGGGCATGCGGGCCCACACGTTGGGGCCCCGATAGACCGTCGTCTTGCGAATCTCCATCATGGCCCCACTCCCGTGAACTACTGGGCTCGGGACTTGCGCTCCGTCATGGAGGTCAGGCACCGGCGACGCCCACCCATGTCACTGGCTGATATGAATCCTACACGCTGGAAACATACTATCCGACTAGAGGTCCTCGGAGAGCGTTCGGGACTCCAGATCGAACGTGCGGCCTGCAGGCAGCACGTGGAGCCGGGCGTTGCTGACCGTGACCTCGCCATGCCCCTTGACCCGGAAGATGTCGGTGTACATCTCGGAGCCGTCGACGACGGTCACGCTGTGGCGACCGATGACCTCGAGACGACCATCATGGAAAATCGCGGCGGTGTCCTCGTCGATACCGACGCCAAGCAGCCGGGGATTGGTCGCGACCAGCGCCAGCAGGCGCCCGATGCGGTTTCGCTGGCGGAAGTGCTGGTCGATGATCACGTTGCTGATCAGGCCGAAGCCAGCGACCATCTGTGCCATGCGCTGCTTGGGAACGGCGCCTCCAGCCCCGCCGGCCACCATGTGCGCAGAGAGAATCGACGCCCCGGCGCTGGTCCCCGCGATGACCGTGCCGCTTCGGTGCTTGCGACGAACGGTCTCCTCGAATTGGGTACCGCCGATCATCACGGACAGCTTCACCTGATTGCCGCCGGTCAGGAAGATGCCGGTTGCGTCCTCGAGCGCGTCAATGTGTTCGCTGTCGTTGGCGTCGTCCCGCGACTGCAGGAACGTGACTTCGGCCTCCTCGACGCCCATGCCGAGAAAGATCGCTTTGTAGCGAAGCCCTGCATCCTCGAACGACGACGCGGTCGGCACGATGACGACGCGCGCCTTCTTGCCCCCGGCCATGCGCACGAAGCGGGAGAGGATGACCATGTCGTCGAGTTTGTCCTCGGCACCACCAATGGCCATGAGCGCGCCCGGCCGCGTATGCTCATCCGCAGCATCGTCCTGTTCGCGCTTCGTCCTGGTGTTCGCTGTGTCAACCATGGTTGTGTTCGCTGCCAAACCTGCCGCAACCCGCAGGCGCTCGGGACCCGGGGCTGCGCCCCTCCGTGAGCCATAGCTCGTGTCGATTCGATGAACCTTACGGGGCTGTGGAGTACGTGTCAATCGATGGGTTGCGATACGAAGCACGCCCCCCTCGCGTCCGGATATTCTAGACTGTCAGCACGACGACATGAGATTGAACCGGGTCAGCGGCTACCACGGTCGATCGTTCACTGCAGGAGCATCTCACCCCATGACCCACCCGTTCACGACTGCGCTGGCCCAGCGCCCGCTCCTCTTCGACGGTGCGATGGGAACCATGCTCTACGAGGCCGGGAGGTCGCTTGACGAGTCCCTGGACGCGCTTAACCTCACCCACCCTGACCTGGTTGCCAACATCTATCGCGCATACATCAACGCCGGCGCGGACGTGATCGAGACCAACACCTTCGGGGCCAACGCGATCCGGCTGGAGCAGCACGGGCTTGCCGACAAGGTCCGAGACATTAACTTCCGCGGGGTCAAGATCGCTCGCGAGGAGCGAGAGATCAGCGGCCGACCGGTGCTAGTTGCCGGCTCCGTCGGTCCGACCGGTCGCACCCTTGCGCCGATCGGCACGCTGCAGCGTGAGCAGGCGACAGCTGCGTTCCGCGACCAGATCGATGCGCTGCTGGAGGCGGGTGTGGACCTGCTCGTCTTCGAGACAATGGGCAGCATGGAGGAAATGCTGGCGGCGCTCGATGCCGCCGAGCAATGCGCCGACCTGCCGATCGTGGCCCTAATGACGTTTGCCGAGGACGGCCGCACCCTCTCGGGCCACAATCCAGCCGACGTCGCTCCGGTGCTTGCCGACCGGGGCGTCAATGTGATCGGTGCCAATTGCTCGGTTGGTCCTCAGCGACTCATGAACATCATCCGCAAGCTGCGCGCTACGCTGGAGGACCGCGACGGGAACCGGCCGGCGGTTGCGGCAGTGCCGAACGCGGGCTACCCGACCGTCGTCGGCTCCCGTCTGATGTAC
>DASYWL010000004.1:0-10788 GCA_035936055.1 Thermomicrobiales bacterium | reverse complement strand
GGTACTGGCGACGCTCTACTACTTCCGCCGAGAGATCACGACCATCTCGTTCGACCGCCCCTTCGCGGCGGCGACCGGGTTGCACGTCTGGCGCTACGACCAACTCTTCCTCGTGCTGCTGGCGCTGACGATCGTGACCGGGCTGCAGATCGTCGGCAACCTCCTGATTCTCGCGATGCTGATCACCCCGGCGGCAACCGCGCGGCTGCTGACCGACCGGCTGCCGGTGATGGTGGCGCTGGCGGGCGGCATCGGCGCGCTCTCCGGCGTGGCGGGCCTCTACATCTCTTGGTATCAGCAGGTGGCGTCGGGCGCGGCGATCGTGCTTGCGGCAACGGCGCTCTTCTTCGTCGCCTATCTGTTCGCGCCATCCAACGGGATCATCACGCCACGCGTGCGCCACGCACTACACCATCCGAACCCGGAGCGGCGGCGCCCGGTCGACGTCAGCAACGAGCACGTCCCGTAACGACCGGGGGCGGACACACGATCCGCCCCTACGGATTAATTCACACAAGATCCTCCCAATGGACGTGCGCGGACGGTTTCCGCTCCTCCACCTCGGCTCGACCAAGGGATCACCTGAAGTCCGTACCAGCATGACGGCACGAGGGCTGCCACATATGGCAGAACCGGGCGGGAACCGTGAGTCCTGATCCCCACCCGGATTCCAGCGATTTCCATTGGGTTCGGATCGCGGAAAGGGCAGCCTGCCCTCTACCAGTGCACCACCACTCGCATCCCCATGTACGCGAAGTTATAGAGAATGTCGATGTCGCCCGGCGGAATCGCCACGCATCCGGCGGTGTAGCCGCCACCATTTGGGTGAAGCGAACCATCGGCGTACTTCACGTAGGAGTGGAACCCGTTGCGCCGCTCCGGGTCAAAGCCCACCCAATGGGTGAAGTAGTTGTCGGCATACGGCGTGTACACCAGCGGCAGGTGCTTGGTGTAGACGTAGTAGGTGCCCGTCGCCGTCGCATAGAAATCCTCGCCCTGACTGCGGCTCAGTGAGCCCCAGAAGGTGTAGAGCACCGTGTTGCCCTCATAGAGCCGAACCGCACCGTTGGATCGATCGACGTCGATCCAACGCTCGCCGCCCGGTGAACCGGACCCTCCGCTGCCACCACCGCTGCCCGGCGCGACTTGGCCCCCGAGCACGACATTCTCGACCCAGGTCCATCCGACTGTGCCGTAGTACCGAATCTCGTACAGCCCCTTGTACGGTCCGTAGAAGAAATCGACGCGCGTGCCCCCCGCCATCCAGTCAATCACCGTGTGGTCGTTATGCTCGGCAAACAGCGGCGCACCATCCACCACCACGGTCGCTGCCTGGCCCGCCCTGGCATCCTCGGGGCTCATCCATCCTGCGCCGCCGAGCAGCACGAGTGCAGCCAGCGTCATCAGCAGCCATCGCCACGGTGCGAACGACCTCGTTCCGGACTTTGCTGTCGTGAACGCGATTCCCATTCAGGCCCTCCTGACCGTACATCGTCGGGACGCCCCGGCGCCCCTTCCCCTCCCTGCCACTGCCCCGGATGCGAGCAGTGTACGTACACTGTGGTCGTACTATACAGACAGAGGAGAATGATTGCAAGCGGCTGTGAGAATCGGGCCTTTTGGCGTCTGTGACTCATGGTCACGACATTCCAGCGGACGCCGCCTTCGATTCGCTAGGCGGGCATAAGGGGGGCGCGTTCAGGCCGGTTGCCGTATACTGGCAGCAACCGAGCCGAGCCGGAGGCAGGCCCCTCCGGCTCTATTGCATACCTATTGCGTTTTGCAGGGCTGGTTCTCCGGAGCACACCCTGTGTGCTCTGTCGTACACGTTACGAGCACATACCCGGTGCAGCCGGCGTGCAGAAAGGCAGGAACACCACATGAGCACGGAACGGAAGGTTCGCCTGACCGCCGAGGGCAAGGATCGTCTGGAGCAGGAGCTCGACCACCTGCGCAATGAGCGCATTCCCGAGCTCAGTCGCATGATCCAGGAGATGACCGGCGACGGTGACGTCTCGGACAACAGCGAGTACGAGGAGATGAAGGACGAGTACATGCATCTGGAGAACCGGGTGTATGATCTCGAAACGACCCTCGAGCATGCTGAGATCATCACGCCTGGTAGCGGGGACGGTAGCGTTCAGCTCGGCTCGAAGGTCACGGTTCGCGACGACGACGGCATCGAAGAGGAGTGGCTCATCGTCGACTCCTACGAGGCCAGATCCTCCGAAAACCGCGTCTCCGATGACTCCCCTGTTGGCAAGGCCCTTATCGGGTGTCGCGCCGGTGACGCCGCCACCGTCGAAACGCCCGGCGGCGCCTTCACCTACACCATCGTCGACGTAGAATAGTCAGCAATTCCGGCTGCATGATCGAACGCGGCGGGAGTACTCCCGCCGCGTTCGGCATGTTCGGAACGGACCCGCAACCCGTCACCATGTCACGCGGAGACAGACCCTCATGGAGCTGAGCGAACTGCAGCAGATTCGACTCGACAAGGTGCAGCGCCTGCGCGAGCGCGGGGAGGAGCCCTACCCCACCCGGGCACAACGCACGCACACCAATGCCGAGGCGCTCGCGCTCTACGAGGAGGCCGACGTCGCTGGCTCACTCGTCGAGGACGGCGTATTCGACACGCCCATGACGCTCGTCGGGCGCATCGTCAGCTTTCGGCACATGGGCAAGACGGTGTTCGCGCACATCGAGGACGGCTACGCCCGCCTGCAGCTCTACATCCGTAAGGACGAGGTCGGCGAGGACCGGTACAACGATGTCCTCAAGCTGCTCGACCTCGGTGACTTCGTCCAGGCCGATGGCACGCTCTTCCGCACCCGTACGGGTGAGGTCTCGCTGCGCGTGACCGGCTTCACCCTGCTCGCCAAGGCGCTGAACGCCCCGCCCGAGAAGTGGCACGGCCTGCAGGATATCGAGACCCGCTACCGGCAACGCTACGTCGATCTCCTCGCCAACGAGGAGGTACGCCAGATCTTCCGCACGCGAGCGACGATCATCACCGCGCTCCGGCAGTTCCTCGACGCGCGGAACTACATCGAGGTCGAGACGCCGGTGCTGCAACCGCTCTACGGCGGCGCGGCCGCCCGGCCGTTCACGACCTACCATAACGCACTCGACCAAACCTTCTACCTCCGCATCGCCGACGAGCTCTACCTGAAGCGGCTGCTTGTCGGCGGGCTGGAGCGCGTCTACGAGATTTCGAAGGACTTCCGCAACGAGGGCATCGACCGCAACCACTCGCCCGAGTTCACGATGCTCGAGTTCTACGAGGCGTACAGCGACTACGAGAAGATGATGGAGACCGTCGAGGCGCTCATCATCCACGTCGTGGAAACCGTCTTCGGCGAGCCGCGCTTCACCGTCGGCGACGAGGTAATCGACCTCACGCCATCATGGCCGCGCAAGACCCTGCGCGACGTGATTGGCGAGGCGAGCGGGATCGACTACGTCGAGCACAGGACCCAGGCCGAGCTCGAGCGTGCCGCGCGCGACGCGGGCGCCGACATCGAACCGGGTACCGTCTGGCCGCGCATCGTCGACGAGCTGCTCAAGCAGTTCGTGCGGCCAAACCTGATGCAGCCGATCTTCCTGATCGACTACCCGGTAGAACTCTCGCCGCTCGCGAAGCGCAAGGATGATGACCCAACGCACGTCGAGCGCTTCCAACCCTACGTCGGAGGCGCGGAGCTCGGAAACGCCTTCACCGAGCTGAACGACCCGATGGACCAACTCGCCCGGTTCAGGGAACAGCAGGAGGACAGGGCCGCCGGTGACGAGGAAGCCATGCCGCTCGACTGGGATTACATCAACTCGCTCATGTATGGCATGCCGCCGACCGGCGGCGTCGGCATCGGCATCGATCGCCTGACGATGCTCCTGACCGGCCAGCAGACCCTGCGCGACGTGATTCTCTTCCCGGCGATGCGTCCGCTTCCCGCCGAGACGGAGGCAGAGATCCAAGAAACGCCTGTGGGTTCGGTCAAATCGGAGTCGCCAGCGGATTGACGCTCCACTACAATACAAAAATGAAGGGAGACCCTCGGGAAGGAGCGTCTCCGTGCCGTGATCTCCGCGACAGGGGCCTCGCGAACGAAGCGAAGAAAGGACGATCACATGCTCGACAGCATCAAGGACAAAACCGGTGTCTACAGGCTCGGCTTCAACAAGTATTCATTTCTCGGTATCGTGCTGCCGCTGCTCTTCGTGCTCGTGGTCGGGGGCGGACTCGCCGCGCTCATCATCCTGACCTAGGACCTAACCCGTCAGTGATACGGCCCCTCGGCGCAACCTGCCAGGGGGCTTCACGTTGCGCGCATCCGGGCGGGTGGCCCAGACGCGCGCATGCCACGAGGCGCTCGCTTCGCCCGTTTGCCCTCGATGCCCCATGTCCACCCTGCTGCGGATTCAAATGCCAACGCACCACACCGCCAGTGAGAAGAATGAGCCTCATCGATGCAGAACGACCAGAACCGCTCCGCTCACGCCCGCTCAGCATCGATCGACCCGCGCTACGCCTCGCCGCCCATGGGTGACACCGGCCCCACATCCGCCTTGCGCCGGGCCCTGCCGCGCATCCTTGGCGGGGTGCTGCTCGCGGTCATCGTCGCATCGGCGCTCGCGCTCTTCGCCGACGTCCGCTCGCTCGGCGCCGCCCTGGAGAGCTTCAGCTGGTGGCTGCTCGTGCCGGTGCTCGGCCTGACCCTCGTCAACTACGTGCTCCGCTGGGTCAAGTGGCATGTCTACCTGCGCGTTGTCGGCGTTCCCCGCATCTCGCTTGCCGATAGCGTCCTCGCCTTTCTCTCCGCGTTCAGCATGGCCCTCACGCCCGGCAAGGTCGGCGAGATCATCAAGGCGATCCACGTCCATCGGCTCACCAACTCGCCGGTGAGCCGGGTCGCGGCGGTGATCGCTGCCGAGCGCATCACCGACGGGCTGGCGATGACCGGCCTCGCCGCCGTCGGCTTTCTGCAGTTCAGCCAGGGCCGGCCGGTGATGGCCGCCGCCGCCGTGCTGGGCATCGGCGCGATTCTGCTGTTCCGACATCCCTCGACCCTGCACACCATCACCCAGCGGCTGGCCACCGTGCCCGTGGCCGGGCCGCTGATCGGTGCCGTGCTCCACCACATCGAGGGTTTCCTCGACGCCTCCAACGCGCTCTACGCACCGAAGCTGGTCGTCGGCTCGGTCGCGCTGGGCATGGTCTCCTGGTTCTGCGAGTGCGTGGCGCTCTACCTTATCCTGATCGGGCTGGGGATCGAGGCAAGCTGGACGCTGCTGCTGGTCAGCACCTTCGTGCTCTCCGTATCATCTGTGCTCGGGGCGCTCTCCATGCTGCCGGGCGGCCTCGGCGTTGCGGAGGCGAGCGTGGCGGGTCTGCTGCTCCTGCTGATCGACGACCCGACATTCGCACGCGCGGACGCCGCGGCGGCGACCCTGCTGATCCGGTTCGCCACCCTCTGGTTCGGCGTGCTGCTCGGCGTGGTCGCGCTCCCCACCCTGCAACGCCGTGGCCGACCGGCGACCATGCTCGCCCGCTGAGAGGATGCACGTGTCCGATTCCACTACGCATGAACCACCCACCCCCCGCCGGGTGCTGATCACCGGCGGCGCCGGCTTCCTGGGGATCAACCTGGCGCGTTACCTCGCCTGCCGCGGCGTCGAGGTCATCTCGCTCGACCTCGCCCCCTTCGACTACGAGGACATGCAGGACACGGTGACGGCCATCACCGGCGACATCCGCGACCCGCAGGCGGTCGCGCGCGCGTTGGAGGGCTGCGACGCCGTAGTGCACACCGCCGCCGCGCTGCCGCTCTACACATCCGAGGACATCTACACCACCGATGTCGAGGGCACCCGCACGGTCCTCAGTTGCGCCAGGCTGGCCGGCATCGACCGGGGCGTCCACATCTCCTCGACCGCCGTCTACGGCATCCCCGACCATCACCCATTGCTCGAAGACGACCGGCTCGAGGGCGTCGGGCCGTACGGACAGGCAAAGATCCAGGCGGAGATGGTCTGCCTGGAGGCGCGGGCGCGCGGCATGACCGTACCGATCCTGCGGCCGAAGAGCTTCGTCGGCCCCGAGCGGCTGGGGGTCTTCGCGCTGCTCTACAACTGGGCGCTGGAGGGTCGCAACTTCCCGATGATCGGCAGCGGCAACAACCGGTACCAACTGCTCGATGTGGAGGATCTCTGCGTCGCGATTTGGCTAACCCTGACGCTGCCCCGCGAGGCCATCAACGACACGTTCAACATCGGCGCGGCGGAGTTCACGACCATGAAGCAGGACTATCAGGCGGTGCTCGATGCCGCCGGGCACGGCAAGCGCATCATCGGGTTCCCCGCCACACCGATGGTCTGGACGCTGCGCCTGCTCGACCGGCTGGGCGTCTCGCCGCTCTACAGATGGGTCTACGAGACGGCCGGCAAGGACTCCTTCGTGAGCACCGAGAAGGCGGAGCGACAGCTCGGCTGGCAGCCGAAGTACAGCAACCAGGAGGCGCTGCTGCGCAACTTCGCCTGGTACCGGGAGCACCGGGACCGGTTCGCCGGCGCCAGCGGTGTCTCGCATCGGGTGCCCTGGAAGCAAGGCGTCCTCGGCCTCGCCAAGCGCCTGTTCTGACGGACCGCTTCCAAGCCGTAGGGGCGGACCTTGTGTCCGCCCGCCCTGCGCTGGCGGCCAGCCGTCGAGTGCCATACCCCGAAAGAATTGTCATTCTGAGCCGGCAAGGCGCGCATGCGCCGCGGCCGATTCGAAGAATCCCCGGCCGGAGCACGCGCCGGCCGGTCGTTTTCTTTGCCCGATCAATGTTCAACCAGCGTTTCCTGGCGATCCCGGACCGGTACGGTCCCGCTCGTGTGCGCGTGTCACGCCAGAGAAACCGCCCATGGCGGTGCCACGGGCGGGGGATCCTTTGCTAGGCTCAGGATGACAGATGCGTTGGTGGTCCGGTCACGACGCGGATCCGCTCGAACGAATAGCCCATCTGCCGAGCGGCATGGAGCGCCTCCGCCGACGCCTACTCGCCTTCGGCGGAGGCGGTCTGCGTTGCCTCACGGATCGTCTCCACCACACCGGGGTCGGCCAGGGTCGTGGTGTCGCCGAGGGCGTGGCCCGATGCGATATCACGCAGCAGCCGCCGCATGATCTTCGCCGACCGCGTCTTCGGCAGGTCCGGCGTGAACATCAGCTGCTTCGGCTTGGCGATCGGGCTGATCTTCTCGCCGACGTAGTTCCGCAGCTCGGCACCGAACTCCTTGTTGACGTGCGCGCGCGACTTCAGTGTGACGAACGCGAAGATCGCCTCACCGGTAACATCGTCCGGGTAGCCGACCACCGCCGCCTCGGCGACGAAGTCGTGCGAGACCAGTGCGCTCTCGATCTCGGTGGTACTGAGCCGGTGCCCGGAGATGTTCATCACGTCGTCGACGCGGCCGAGCAGCCAGAAGTACCCGTCCTCGTCGCGCTTGGCCCCGTCGCCGGGGAAGTACATGTGCGGGAACCGGCTCCAGTAGGTCTCCTTGTATCGCTCCAGATCACCGTAGATACCCCGCAGCATCGCCGGCCACGGCTTCTTGACGACCAGATAGCCACCCTCACCGCGCGGGACCGATTCGCCCTGGTCATCGACGATGTCGGCGTCGATACCCGGCAGCGGGAAGGTCGCCGAGCCCGGCTTGGTGGTCGTGATGCCCGGCAGCGGAGAGATGAGGATCTGCCCGGTCTCGGTCTGCCACCAGGTGTCGACGATGGGCGCCTGCTCGCGGCCGATGTAGCGGTGGTACCACATCCACGCCTCCGGGTTGATCGGCTCCCCGACCGAGCCAAGCACGCGGAGCGAGGAGAGGTCGTGCTTCTCTGCGTGCTGGTGGCCTTCCTTCATGTGTGCACGGATCGCGGTCGGTGCGGTGTAGAGGATGGTCACCTTGTAGCGCTCGATGATGTCCCACCAGCGGTCCGGCGCCGGGTAGGTCGGTGTGCCCTCGTACATCACGCTGGTCGCGCCGTTGGCGAGCGGGCCGTAGACGATGTAGGAGTGTCCGGTCACCCAGCCGATGTCGGCCGCGCACCAGTAGATATCCGAATCCGGCTTGAGATCGAAAACACTCTGGTGCGTCCAGCTCGTGCCGAGCAGGTAGCCGGCAGTGGTGTGAACGATGCCCTTGGGCTTGGCCGTGGTGCCGGACGTGTAGAGCACGTACAGCACGTCCTCGCTCTCCATCTGCTCTGGCTCGCAGGTCTCGTCCTGCCGGTCGACGGTGTCGTGCCACCAGACATCTCGACCCTCGACCATCGGCACATCTTCCTTCGTGCGCCGGGCCACGAGGACCTTCTCGACGCTCTCCGTCTCCCCGAGTGCGACATCGACCGCCGGCTTGAGCGTGGAGGGTGCGCCGCGGCGGAACCCGCCGTCGGCGGTGATCACCAGCTTCGCCTCGGCGTCGTTGATTCGGTCACGCAAGGCGTCGGAGGAGAACCCGCCGAAGACGACCGAGTGCGGCGCCCCGATGCGGGCGCAGGCGAGCATCGCGATCGGCAGCTCGAGGATCATCGGCATGTAGATGGCCACACGGTCGCCGCGCTCCACGCCGAGCTCCTTGAGCGCGTTGGCAGCCTTGCAGACTTCGGTGAGGAGCTCGCTGTAGGTGATCTGGACGGTGTCGCCCGGCTCGCCCTCCCAGTAGTAGGCGACGCGGTCACCGTTGCCCGCCTCCACATGACGATCGAGGCAGTTGTAGGAAGCGTTCAGCTTGCCTCCGACGAACCACTTCGCGAAGGGCTCGTCCCACTCCAGCACGGTGTCCCACTTCCTGTACCAGGAGAGCGATTCGGCCTGCTCGGCCCAGAACGCCTCGGGGTCGGCTGCCGCGCGCTCGTAGATCTCCGGATCGGAGATGTTCGCCTGCTCGCGGAAGGCGTCGGACGGGGCGAACGTGCGATCCTCAGCGTAGAGCGCCTCGATCGCGACGACATGCGGCTGCTTCTGGTCTGTCATGGCTCTGATTCCTCCCTGCTCACGTGATGGTGCGATGAGCTGTCCGCGCGGTGACCGATATCCACTGACCCCTCTGTTGCCCATCGTTCTGCACATCGCAGTATACAAAGCCCGATCGCCTCGCCGACAGCAGCGCCTGCACCATACCAGAGCCCCGAAAACCTGCAAGGTATGCCCGATCACCTGCCGCTGCGCAGCCCGCGTGCACTACACTGGACCATTGGACTCGATGGCAGTGTCCATCGCTCACCGGCGCGGCCGCCATGGTCGCCACCCGTGACCCCTGGAGGATTCCTCGCTGATGACCACCGTTCACATGATTGTCGGGAGCCTCGTCGTGCTCGGCTACCTCGTCGTGCTGGTCCTGAACCTCCGCACGGCGACGGGCAAGGCGATGCTTTCGATTCAGCGCCCGCTCTCGATGACGGCCGCAGCACTCTACCTGCTGCAGATCATGATCGGCTTCTCGCTGCTCGGCGAGGGCGCGGAGATCCCCGGCACACACTTTCTGATCGCTCTGCTCGCGATCTTCTCGATCGGCGCGGAGCACATGCTGACCGGCCGCGAGACCGACTCCCGCAGGGCTGGACGAATCGGCGCGATCACCACCGGCATCACCTTCGCGATCGTGCTCGCTGCCTACCTGATCGGCGAGACGAACAGCTAGTCACCGGAACCCCACCATGCCCAACCGGTTCGCCATTCCGGATGTGCTCGTGATCGGCGGGGGCATCGCCGGATGCGGCCTCGCCAGCGTGCTGGCCCGCGCCGGGATGTCCGTCATCGTCGTCGAGCGCACCACACGCTTCATCGACCGGATCCGCGGCGAGTTCGCCCACCCCTGGGGTGTCCGCGAGCTGGAGCGGGTCAACCTCCTCGATGTCGCGACAGCACGCGCCGGTGGTCGCATCCTGCCGTACTGGACCAAATACACAGACGGCGTGCCGGGCGAGCCCTACCGCTGGTCGGATGACTTCCCGGATGTGCCCGGCTCCCTCAGCGTCTCCCACCCGGCACTGCAACAGGCGCTGATCGACCACGCCGCCGAACAGGGGGCGGCCGTGCTTCGGCCTGCCGCACTGGACGAGATCACCTGGGAGGGCGACCAGCCGGTGGTTCGCGTCCACGCCGACGACACATGGCACGAGGTGCGCCCGCGCCTCGTGGTCGGCGCTGACGGCACGCACTCGCTGGTCCGCCGGCAACTCGGCGGCACCGGGATCACCGACGAGCCGCATCATGCAATCGGCGGCGCGCTGGTGGCGGGTATCGACCTCCCCGCCGATTCCGCCCACCAGGCCTACTTCGCCGGCGGCTTCGCGATGGTCTTCCCCCAGGGAGACGACATCAGCCGGGTCTACTATGTCTGCTCCACCGAAGAGGCAGCCGTCCTGCAGCTCGCTGACCAGCCGAAGGCCCTGCTCGATCGGCTCCGCGACATCCTGCCAAGCGAGGCGACCCGCAGCATGGCCGGCACCGAGAGTCCCGTTGGCTTCTTCCCCAACGCCGAGACGCTCGCCACCGTCACCCACGGTCCCGCCACCGTGCTGATTGGCGACGCAACCGGGTCGAACGACCCAAGCCAGGGACACGGCCTCTCACTTGTCTTTCGCGACATCCATGACCTGTCGAACCGGCTCGCGCGCGAGTCGGACTGGTCGGTCATCCCGTCGACGTTCGCGGCCGAGCGAGCGCGTGTTCACGGAGTGCTTCGCGCCCACGCCCACTGGGTGGAGCCGCTATCGACCGAGACCGGTCCGCACATCGATGCCATGCG
>DASYWL010000003.1:0-2175 GCA_035936055.1 Thermomicrobiales bacterium | reverse complement strand
TCACCTCCGGCATCGACAATCCGTACGACCGTGCGAAAGCCATTGAGCTCTTTCTGCGAAACCACATCGTCTATGACCTGGAGGTCGGCGTCGCGCCAGAGGACCGGGACATCGTCGATTATGTGGTCTTCGAGAACCGGCGTGGCTACTGCGAGCACTATGCCACCTCGATGACCGTCATGCTGCGCACGCTCGGCATTCCAGCCAAGACAGTCGTCGGTTACTACCCGGGTGATTGGGACGAGGAGGCGAACGGCTACATCTACAGGCAGCAGCAGGCTCATGCATGGACCGAAGCGTTCTTCCCAGAGTATGGATGGATCCGCTTTGAGCCGACCGCCTCGCAGCCGGAGAGCACGCTCGATGGCGCCGCCGCTGCGGACGTTTCCGACGAAATCCCGACTCCCACGCCCGAGCTCGAAACAGTTGCGCCCGAGCCCCCGGTGGCGACGCCAGACCTCGGCGATGACTCCGCCGCTCCGATCGCAGACGTGGTGCCGGAGACGCCCGACGAGGATGAGGATGGTCCGGGCTGGCCGCTTCCGCTCGGCGCCGGCGTGCTTGCTGTGGCAGCACTGGCGAGCGGTGTCTGGTGGGTGGCGACGCGATCACCCGCGCTCGACCCGGGGGCCCTTTTCGGCGCGATGGTGCGATGGGGACGCTTCGCAGGTATCCGCGGTAACCCCTCCGAGACGCCGCGCGAGTACGCGCGCCAGCTCGGTTACCGGTACCCCGACCTCGCGGGCGATGCCCACGATATCGTGGATGTGTACGAGGATCACCAGTATGGTGGCCGTGCGCCAGAGCGAACCAGGCTCGAGCGGGCCGGGGATGCCATTCGGCAGATGCAGCGCGCGCTGATCCGGCGGTTCGTCCGGTTCGGGCGTTGATGCGTGTGAGGGCAGGGGAGCGCCATGGAAGGAGACAGCGACAAGGCTGATATCGTCGTCGCCGGGGCGATCAACACGGACCTTGTGGCGGTCGTCGAGCGAGCGCCCCAGGCCGGGGAGACGGTCACCGGCTCGTCGTTCTCAATCTTCAGCGGTGGCAAGGGCGCCAACCAAGCCATCGCTGCACAGCGCTCCGGGTCGCTCACGGCAATGGTCGGCGCAGTGGGCGATGACGCGTTTGGTATGGATCGACGGGCGGATCTTGCCGCCGACGGCATCATCGTTGACGGGATCACGGAGTTCGCCGGCATGGCATCCGGCGTGGCGCTGATCACGGTGGAGCGCGAGGGCGAGAACCGCATCGCCTACGTGCCGGGACCGACCCTCAGGGTGACCGGGGAGCAAATTCGGGGCGCGCTGGAAGCCCATCGACCAGCTATCTACCTGCAGCCGAACGAGGTGCCGAGCGAGGTGGCCGCTGTGGCGATACGGACGGCACGAGAGCTCGGGGCGTCGACCGTCCTGAATGCGGCCCCGGACCCGACGACGGTATGGCCGGTGCTGCCCGACGTACAGTACCTGATCGTCAACGAGGTCGAGGCGTTCGCGCTCGTCGATGAGTCCGGCCCTCTCGACGAGATCGCCATCGATCTTGCACGGCGGAGCGGGACGAACGTGGTGTTGACTGCCGGCGCCGTTGGCGCATACGGCGTCGAAGATGGCGAGGTGTTCCATGTTGCCGCGCCGGCCGTGCAGGTCGTGGACACCACGGGCGCGGGCGACACGTTCTGCGGCGCGTTTGCCGCATGTCTGGCGCATGGTGTGCCGTTCGGGGAGGCAGTGGCGTGGTCGGTCGTTGCCGGATCGCTGGCGACAACGATCTCCGGGGCGCAGCCGTCGATCCCGAGACGGGAGGTAGTCGAAGGGTTCATCACCGACAGCAGGTGACAGCCGGCCCAGCCGTTGATCCGAGTAACGGAACCGCCCGGCTCGCTTCTAGCCGGGCGGTTCTGTGTGGCGGAAGGGGAGGGATTCGAACCCTCGAGGCGTGTTACCGCCTACGCGATTTCCAATCGCGCGCACTAGGCCAGACTATGCGACCCTTCCTCGGCTGTGACCGACCCTCGGCCCGTGGCGGAGAGGGTGGGATTCGAACCCACGGTGGCTGTTACACCACACTGCTTTTCGAGAGCAGCACCTTAAACCACTCGGACACCTCTCCGCCGGATAGTCTACCAAAACCGGTGATCGCTGTCAGCCGCGCGGTGTCGCCGTGCAACGGAAA
>DASYWL010000002.1:0-14224 GCA_035936055.1 Thermomicrobiales bacterium | reverse complement strand
GACGCTGATGTGCATCAGCAACCGCATCGGCGCAGGGCTCTTCAGCAATGCCCGGTGGCAAGGCGTGCGCCTGCGCGACGTGCTGATGGCGGCGGGCGTCGACGAGGATGCCTACGAGCTCAAGCTGACCGGGGCCGACGCCTACGTCGATACCTTCGGGATGGATTACGCCCTCAACGACACGACGCTGATCGTTTACGGGATGAATGGCGAGCCGCTGCCGCGCACCCACGGCTATCCGGTCCGGATCATCGTGCCGGGGCTCTTCGGCGAGAAGAACATCAAGTGGGTGACGCGCATCGACGTCGTCACCGAGGACCACCAGGGCTTCTACGAGCAGCAGGGCTGGGGCCCGAGCTTCGTGCCGCCGACCCGCTCGGACGTCTTCCGGCCACGGACAGCCGGCGCCGGGCAGCGGGCAACCTTCCGCCAGCCGATCGCCGCCGGCAGTACGGTCGATCTCCGGGGACGGGCATTCGCGGGCGACCGCGGGATCCGGTCGGTCGAGGTGACGACCGACGACGGCGCGACCTGGTCGCCGGCGGAGATCTACTACCCCGGCACGCGGCTCACTTGGTCCCTCTGGCGGTTCAATTGGACACCGGGGGCGCCGGGGGAGTACCGGGTGTACTCGCGGGCAGTGGACGGCAACGGTGACCCGCAGCCGTCGGAGCCGCGGGGCATCATCCCGCAGGGAGCGCAGGGATACAACATCCTCACCGCCACCGTCGTCGAGGCGTGAGGATCCACAGCGGGTAATCCGGCAGTCCGGCATTGGCCCTCTCGAGGAAAATCCGACCACGCCTGCACGTCGGTTTTCGCGCCCACGCAGAAACGACGAGACCCGCCTCTCTGCAGGCGGGTCTCCACAACCGATCGATGTTGCGGTGCGCAACTACGTACCAAGCTGCCGGAAATGCACCAGATTGGTGCGTCCGGCCTCCTGGGTCATGGGCAGCGATCCCACCAGTAACGCGTACTCGCCGTGCTTTGCGAGTCCCTCGGCGACAATTTGCTGGCCCGCCTTGCGGAAGACGGCATCGGGATCGGTTTCCACCGGCACGACAATGCTGCGCACGCCCCAGACGAGCCCGAGCCGCCGTGCAGTCTCCTCGTTATCGGCCACAGCGATGATCGGCGGACTCGGCCGATACTTGGCGATGCGCCGCACGGCCGAGCCTGTCTTGGTGAACACCACCAGGAACCGCACGGGCGTGTCGACTGCCAGCGCATAGGCCGCCCGCGCGATCGCGTCGGCGAATCGCTGTGCCTCATCATCGGGGCGGATGATCGCGTGGACAGACGCGTGCTGCGAACGAGCCGGCCCGTCCTTTTCGACCTCCTTGATGATCCGGTCCATCGTCAGCACGGCCTCAATCGGGTACTTGCCGACAGCCGTCTCTGCCGAGAGCATGACTGCGTCGGTGCCGTCCCAGACGGCGTTGGCGACATCGCTCGTCTCGGCGCGGGTCGCGACCGGTTGGGTAATCATCGACTCCAGCATCTGGGTTGCCGTGATGACAGGTACGCCAATCTCATTGGCGATGCCGATGATATGCTTCTGGGCCCGCGGCACCTGCTCCGGCGGCAGCTGTACGCCGAGATCCCCACGTGCGACCATCAGGCCATCCGCCTCGCAGGCGATATCGCGGAGATTGTCTAGCGCCTCTGGCCGCTCGATCTTGGCGATCAGCCCCGGGACAGTGGGGCCGTGCTTCAGCGCCTCGTTGCGGGCCAGCTCAAGATCGCTTGCGTCGTTGATGAAGCTCAGCCCGAAGTAGTCGACCTTCTGCCCCATGGCGAAGGCGACGTCCGCCTTGTCAGCATCCGTGAGCGCCCCGCCGCGAATCGGCGCGCCCGGCAGGGTGACGCCCTGCCTGCCCAGCAGCAACCCTCCACGGCCGACGGTGGCCACGGCATGGTCGCTCGTGACCTCGGTAACACGGAGTTCGATCAGGCCGTCGGAGATCAGCACGCGCGACCCCGGCGAGATGACATCGAGCAGTGTGCCCAGCGTCACGCCGATCTGGTCGGGGCTGGTCGGCTCCGGTCGCGGCACGAGCCGCACCGAGGTGCCGCGCGCGATCGGTAGTGGGTCAGAGCCCTCCGGCAGCGGTCCAGTGCGGATCTTGAGGCCCTGCAGGTCGAAGAGGATCGGCACGAGCTTGCCGATCGCGTCCGCCGCCTTGCGCACGTATCGGATCAGCTCAGCGCGCGTCTCATTGGTGCCGTGTGCCGCATTGATACGCACCACATCGACGCCCGCCTCCAGCAGCTGATAGAGCCGCTCGGGCGTGCTCACGGATGGGCCAAGCGTCGAGACGATCTTGACGCGTCGTTCCATGTAGGGGCGACCTCGTTTTCTGATACTCGGGTCGCGACCGCTCGGCCACGACGCGTTCCGCTCGCCATACTAGCAGGTATGGCGCATTCGCTCGTCCAGCACTCGCAGCCGTCCGCCGCGTCCCATTGGCGACATGGGCCGGGAGAGGCTACTCGTACCGGAGCGCTTCGGCGGGCACTACCCGGGAGGCCTGCCGGGCAGGGATCCACGTCATGAGCAGTGCCGCAACGATCGCCGCAATCAGGGTGATGCTGATCAGCTGCCACGGCACGATGAAGGTTGCATTCCCGGCCGCCGAGAACTCATCACCGGTGATGAACGACCAGGACAGGATCAGCCCCATGATGCCACCGGCCAGCACGCCGATGATCACGATGACGGCAGATTCGATCACGAAGGCCCGCGCGACCACCCCGCGCTGGAAGCCGAGGGCTCGCAGCATGCCGATCTGCTGACGCCGCTCCACCACGGCGCGAAAGGCGATCACGCCCACTGCGGCAATCCCGACGATCAGTCCGACTCCCATGAATCCTTGCATGATGTAGAGGAACGACCGCTGCTGCTGCTGGGCGTCCTCCATCTCCTGTCGAACGTCATACGCCTGTACGCCGGACGCCAGCAGCGCGCGCTCGACCTCGGCGGCAGCGGTGCTAGGGTCAACACCCGGCACCAACTCCACGTACCACGTTCGCTCCGGCTCTCCAACATCGGAGAAGAGGGCGTCATCGGCTTCCGGCCCGACGAAGGTGCCGAAGAGGCTCGAGACACTCGTGCTGATGACACCGATGACGCGCAACTCCTCCACTGTGCCATCGGGGAGCCGCACCTCCACGACGGGTGCGTCGAAGGTGCCGCTCGCCTCGATCTCATCGAGTGTGAACATGTCAGGATTGCCGCCGAACTCCTGCTGCGTCGCTAGGGAGAAGGTGTCGATCACCATCACGTCTGGCTCGGTCATGAGCGCTTCGACGATCGCCTCGTCGTCCTCATAGCCCTCCGCCCGGGCGCTGAACTCCAGTGTGGCATGTTCCAGGTAATCCTGCCCGGCCACCTGAATCAGGCTGGTCTTCCACTCTTCGTCGTCGGGATTCCGGAGCGTGGTTGACGCCGCCTCCGCCGGCGATGTGATGGTCCCGATGGCGGCAACTTGTGACGTGTCGTAGCCGACTTCCTCCAGTCTGGCTTCGAGATCAGGAACCGGGTTGGTCGTGGTTGTCTCGACCTCAACGTCCCAGCCAGCGGTTGCTTCCTCGCTGAGGAAGGCGGCAGCGAAGTTCTCGTTGATCGACGCCACAACCACAAGCGAGAACACGATCAGGCTGAACATGGCGATCATCATGCCGGTGCGACCCTTGTTCGCGCTCGGGTAGGAGGTCGCCAGCCGAATCGCGGGCACCCAGCCGGCAGCCTGACCGCCGAGTCGGCTGACCCCCCCGACCGTCCAGCCGAAGTTCTGGATGATCACCAGGGTCGAGGCTGCCACGATGCAGATGCCGGAGACGAAGAACATCTCGATGTTGCCGCTGTACTCGCCGAAGATCGACCCGAGGGCATCCTCAGGCAGCAACCAGAAGACGAGCGTGCAGAGCCCGGCCGCAGTAAGCACCCAGCGCGGGTGCCAACCGAAGTACGTCACGATCGCGGCAATGCCGAACGGGATCAGCGTCATGCCGGCGGTGAATATGAACAGGCTGCGGTCGGGCTGCGCAGCGACGATTAGCAGGACTCCGACCACCACCATGAGCACGCCCCAGACGAGCTGCCGGCGATTCTTCCTCGGCTGATAGGTATCCGGGATATCGCGGACGGCCGCGACAACATTCAGCCGGCTCACTCGCCACGACGAAACGGCGATCGCCAGGAAGGTGATCACCACTCCGGGCGAGTACGCGATCACCATGCTTCGCGGCTCGATATACGGACTGATATCGATAGCCTCGCCAAACGCTGCCTGGATGCCAAGGCCGATCCCGACGGCCGCCAGCGCCCCGAGCATCGTGCCAACCAGCCCGGCCAGCAGCGCGTACCCTGCGCCCTCGGAGAGAAACTGCTGGATAAGCATCCGCCGTTGGGCGCCGACGGCCCGCTCCATGCCCATCTCCGACCGTCGCTCGGCCGCGAGCATGGTGAAGATCAGCACAATCAGCAGAATGCCGACGGCGATCGAGAAGAGCCCGAACACCACGAAGAACGTCACGAAGATGTTTGCGATCTGCTCGGCCTGGTCCACCAGGTCCTGCTTGATGGTGTTGATGCCGAGCCCCAGAGCTGCAAGCTCGGGCTTGAGCAGCTGGACCACCTCGTCGGTCCTCTCCAGACCTTCCCGAGGACCGCCAACGTTCGAGATCCCGATGCCGCTCAGCCGTCCTTCCCTGCCCGTCAGTTCCTGAAGGACGTCGAGCCGCATGGCCATTGCGGGCGCACCCGTGCTGTCGAGGCTGCCGGTGAGGACAGAGTCCTCTGCAATCGCGGCAACCTGAAGCGTGACCGGTGTGTTGTTGACTGAAGCGACGAGGGTATCTCCCACCTCGGCGTCGAGATCCTCGGCGCCGCTCTCGCTCAGGAGCACGTCGCGGTCACCGAACGTGGCGAAATCGACACGGTCACCTTCGAGGTCAACCGTCCCGCCGAGATCCTCAAACGATACTGGATCGATCCCCGCCAGGACCACGCCCGGCTCGGACCGCGCCGCAGTGTCGACGACGTCATTGAATGAGTCAAGTTCGTCGGGGTCCGTGTCTCCAACATTGAGCGCCGGGGCAAACGCGATCAGGAGCCCGCCAACCGCGTCGACCGCATCACTGTCGTCCACGATCTCTCGCACGGTCTCGATCGACGATTCCGGGATCGTCTGCGTGATCACCGCGCTGAGCTCGCCCTCGCCGTCACCGTCGGCCGACGCCACCACGAGCTCGTCGACCGGGCACAGCAGCTCGTACACCACCGTGCTCACGGACCTGTTCAGGGTGTCACCGGTGCCCAGCGCCGCCGCGATGATCAGCGTCGAGAGCATGAGGCCGACAACGATCAGAACAGTTTGCGCCTTGCGCCGGGGTATGTTCCTGACACCCAGCTTGAAGATGACAGGGCGACGCCAGGTGATGTATGCGATGACTGCCAGGCAGACAAGCAGCAGCGCAACCATCACCACCATGATCGTGACCATGGGGATGCCAAAGAGCGCTTCCGTGAGTTACTCCTGAATCCGAGGCGAGACGTCTAGCGGGTTGCGACGACCTCGGCGTCGGCCGGCGCATGGACATAGTCACCCCGCTCAGGGCGCTCCTCGCCGACGATCTCACCGTCCTGCATGCGGACGATGCGATGGGCCTGCGCGCCCACGTCGGAATCGTGTGTGACGAGCACGATGGTCAGGTCCTGCTCCTCATTAAGGTTCCGCAGCAGGTCCATGATGTCTTGTGCGGATTTCGAATCGAGCGCGCCGGTCGGCTCGTCGGCCCAGACGATGGCCGGATCATTGACCAGCGATCGTGCCACGGTCACCCGCTGGCGCTGACCACCGGAGAGCTCGGCTGGCCTGTGGTCAGCCCAGTCGCGCAGGCCAACTTGCTCCAGGGCCGTCATTGCCCGCCGCCGCGCCTCCTTCGGGCTGACGCCCGCAACCAGCAGCGGCAGCTCGACATTCTCCACCGCGCTCAGGACGGGCAGAAGGTTGTATACCTGAAAGATGAACCCCATGCGGCGGGCACGATAATCCGTTCGCTTCTTGTCGCTCATCTCGGCGAGGTCTTGGCCGTCGAGCCAGACCTCACCAGAGGTGACGGAGTCCAGCCCTGAGAGGCAGTTGAGCAGCGTCGTCTTGCCGCAGCCGGAGGGACCCATCACGGCCACCATCTCGCCGCGATCGACAGAGAACGACACTTCCTTCAACGCTTCGACGCGAGTGGCACCGGTCTCGTAGATCTTGACGACGTCTTGCGCGGCGATGATCTTGTCGCCATCCGTCAGTGGCTGCTTGGATGTTCTGGAGCGAAAGCGTCCCAGCATAAGATGACTCCTCAGTAAATCCGCCGGGTTGGCGGGATCGAGATTCTGGACCGTTGCAGGTGGGACCCAGCACGTGCGGCAAGAGCTGCGTGCTGTCTCCAGTGTACGCTGCGCATGCGGCAAAGATGTTACGGGAGGCCGAATCGCGTCGTCCAGACTGGCTCGTAGTGGCCGACAAGAACCATCGCCGCAACTCGCTCATGGCACGGATGACGAGCCGCGGTATGCTGGTCACAGCCGCTGGACGGCAGTTGGCTAGAGCAGGGTGTGCGGAGCTGGAAGCTGCGCGCCGCCGAGGAGGGACCGCCGCGGGTGAGTACCATCGACGATGTCCTCGGCTTCTACCGGGACCGATCCGACCAGGTTCTCGAGCTGACGTGGCAGCACATCGAGCTCAGTCTGGTCGCACTCGCGCTGGCGACGCTGATCTTCGTGCCGCTGGGCATCGTCTTCGCCCACTCCGAGCGCGGTGGATCGGGCTTCGTCGGCGCGATCGCCTCGATCCGCGTGATCCCTTCGCTGGCGCTCATCTTCCTCTTCTACCCGATCCTCGGGTTCGGGTATGAGCCGGCGCTCGTGGCGCTCACCGTACTGGCAGGGCCTCCGCTGATCCTGAACACCTTCGCCGGCATGCGGCAGGTGGATGCCGCGGTCCTCGAGGCGGCCAAGGGGGTTGGCATGGACCCTGCGCAGGTCTTCCTGAAGGTGCATTTTCCGCTCGCGTTACCCGTCATCGTAGCGGGCATGCGGTCTGCATCCGTGGAGATCTTCGCAAGTGCGACACTTGCCTCGTTCATCGGCGTGCGCACGCTGGGTCAGTACGTCATCACGGGGATATCCTTGCTGGATACCACCTACCTGCTGGCCGGCGGCATGCTGATCGTGGCACTCGTGCTCTCGGCGGAGCTGGTCCTCGGCAGTATCGAGCGGCTCGTGCGGCCACCTGTCGCCTGATCGGGCTCGTGAAAGCCACAGGCATTGAATCGTTCGACGGAAAGGAATGACACACACCATGCTGAATCGACGCACCGTAGTCAAGGGCGCTCTCGCAACGCCCCTCGCCGCTTCCGCGCTCGCAGCCGCCCAGCCGGCCATCCTCGCGCAGGACGGACCCATTGTCGTGGGGTCCAAGGACTTCACCGAGCAGTTCATCCTCGGCAACATGTATCTCATGATCCTCGAGGACATGGGTCTCGAAGCCGAGGATGCCCTCAACCTCGGCGGCACGCAGATCGCCCACCAGGCGCTGTTGAGCGGCGAAATCCAGACCTACCCCGAATACACGGGCACGGCGCTGGTCGAGGTGCTTGGCCGGTCCGTCGAGGAGGTTCTGGCCGACTTCGAGCGCGGTGGCGGCGTCGCCACGCCGGCGCCCGGCGTTGCCAGCCCCGTTGCCGGACCAGCATCGCTGGAGGAATACGTCTACGCCATCGTCCGCGACGCCTACCAGGAACAGTTTGACCTCACCTGGCTCGCTTTCTCCCCGTTCAACAACACTCAGGCCCTCGCCGTGAGACGCGAGTTCGCCGAGGAACACGATCTCAGCACCATCTCGGACCTGGCCGAGATCGCCGGCGACCTCACGATCTCCGCGCCAGCCGATTTCCCCGAGCGCGAGGACGGGCTTCTCGGCCTGCAGCGCGTCTACAACGAGGGATTCGACGACATCGATGTGCTCCCGGTGGCGCCGGGGCTGAAGTACCAGGCACTGCTCGACGGCGAAGCCGAGGTCGTGCTTGCCTTCGGCACCGACGGCCAAATCGCCGGCTACGACCTCGTCGTGCTGGAGGACGATCAGGGCCTGTGGCCACCCTACAACGTCGCCCCGATCGTGAAGAACGATGTCCTGGAGGCCCATCCGGAGATCGAGGAGCGCTTCAACGCCGTCACGACCTCGCTCACCGGCGAGATCATGTCCGAGCTCAACTGGCTCGTGGACGGCGACGAGCGGGCCGACCCGGACCAAGTGGCCTTCGAGTACCTCGTCGAGAACGGATTCATCAGCGAGTAACGCCGTTTTGAGGCCCGGGTCTGCCGCTACATATCGGCAGACCCATTCTTGTGTATGCTGCCGTGTGCATTCCGCCGAGCGACGCGAGAGAGCTGAGGTGACTGACGTGACAGCCCAGGACAAACCCAGCGGCGGCAGCCAAATCCGGCTCGAGCATCTCACCAAGATCTACCCAAACACCACTGCACCTGCTGTCGATGGCGTCTCGCTCACCGTCGAGCCGGGCGAGTTCGTGGTGCTCCTCGGCCCGTCCGGATGCGGGAAGACCACGCTCCTCAAGATGGTCAACCGCATCTACGAGCCCACCAGCGGCCAGATTTGGATCGACGACACGGAGATCCACGCGCTGCCGGCCTCGCAGCTGCGGCGGAGGATCGGCTACGTCATTCAGCAGACCGGCCTCTTTCCCCACATGCGGATCGAGGACAACGTCGCCACCGTACCCAAACTCCTGAAGTGGGACCGAAGACGCATCCGAGACCGCGTGCGCGACCTGCTGGAGCTCGTCGGCCTGCCTCCGGATGAGTACGCCCGCCGCTACCCGCCCCAGCTTTCCGGCGGTCAGCAGCAGCGCGTCGGGCTCGCCCGGGCCCTCGCCGGCGAACCAACCACGATGCTGATGGACGAGCCCTTCGGTGCGTTGGACGCCATCACGCGGACACGCTTGCAGGACGAGCTGAAGCGCATCCACCGGCAGATCAGCCAGACGATTCTCTTCGTCACCCATGACATCGACGAGGCCGTGCGACTCGCGGACCGCATCGTGGTGATGCGGGAGGGGCATGTCGTGCAGTTCGACACGCCACTGGAGATCGTCACCAACCCGGCCGACGCGTTCGTATCCGATCTCGTCGGCGCCGGCGATGTGCTGCGCCGCATGGGACTCATCACCGTCGCATCGGCCGCATCGGGAGCCACGCCATTTCAGGAAACAGAAGTCGAGGAGCACATTTCCGGGTCGGCGTTCCTGCGGGAGGCGATCGGGCGGATGGTCGAATCCGGTACCGACCGTCTGACGGTTCTGGACGAGGACGGTCGGCCGATTTCCGAGCTCACGATGGACGACATCCGCCGGGCGGTTGGTGATGAGGCTGCCGGCGAAGCGGCGGAGGTCGATTCCATCCGCTCAGCCGACGGCTGATGACCAGCCGGGAAGATTGGCATGGATCTTCGCTATCTGCGTGAGAACAGCGACGAAGTCTGGGCAAAGACGCTGGAGCACCTGTCGCTCTCGCTCACTGCCCTGGCAATCGCGCTGCCTCTGGCGATCGTACTCGGCATCCTCGCGACGCGCATTCGGTGGCTGACGGCACCGGTGGTGACCACAGTCAGCATCCTCTACACGGTGCCGTCATTCGCGTTCATGGCGTTCCTGATACCAGGATTCGGTATCGGGCGCCAGCCGGCGTTGATCATGCTGGTCACCTACGCGCAGCTGTTTCTGGTCCGCAACGTCGTCGCCGGCCTCAAGAGCGTCGACCCCGCGATCCTCGAGGCGGCGCGCGGACTCGGAATGAACGAGTTACAGCTGTTCTGGAAGGTCTGGTTGCCGCTGGCGACGCCGGTGATCATCGCCGGCATCCGCACAGCCCTGCTGGCGATCATCGCCTTCGCGACGCTGACCGGCTACATCCGCGCGGGCGGGCTCGGCGAGATCATGTTTGCCGGTATCGGCCGCAACTACCCCTCGCAGGTGCTCGCTGGCGTGATCGCGGTCGCAGGGCTGGCAATCGTCACCGATCTGCTGCTGCGCCTGCTCGAGCAATTCACCCCGGTCGCCCGAGCCCGCCGCGCCTCATAGTGAAATCGGACACGCCCAGCCAGGATCGCCTTTACAGAGGCTCGGGACACAGGCATGGGCGCGGCGACGCGTGCATCAGCGGATGCCTAGTCGCGGCCGAGGATCGCGTTCTTGATCAGCACCAGCACCACGGCGGCGATCGTCGCCGCGACCAAGCTGCCCCAGAACCCGGCGTCACCGCCGACCGATCCGTCGACGATCCAGCCGGCCACAAAGGCGCCGATCAGGCCGAGCACCAGATCGCCGAGGATTCCTCGGTTGCTGCGGGTGATCACGCCAGCAAGCCAGCCCGCCGCGATCCCTAATATGATCCACAGGATGAAATTCATTGCTCTTGCCCCTCCCACTCCGGATATTCGGAGGCCCACCGCCCCCTACGATAGCGCCCACCTGTACGCATTCCCTGTGCCAGCCACGGATCAGCGCGCGTCGGAGCCCTGCTCTTGATCCTGCTCCGAATCTTCATCGAAGTCAGCCGCGTCAACCTGCTCCTCGTCCTCGGACGTCTCATCCTCAAGTGGCTCGGCGGAATCCTCTGTAATCTCCCTATCGGTCGTACCCCGACCACGAGCAGCCGACGGGCGCGCCACTCCCGGGGTCTCGTCGAGATCGCCGGCAGCGGAGCCGTGGTCGAGCGGCTCCTCGTGCCGCGCCAGGCGCTCCTCGGGAGTCAACACCACCGTCTGTTCGCCGTTTTCCGGTTCGGCAGCCTCCGGCTCGGAATCGGCGATCTTTGCCTCCTCATCAGCGACCTCTTCGTGCTCCGCCTCGGGTCGGGACGCAACCTGGTCAAGTACCGGGCCGACGATCACTCGCTCTTGCGGCTCCACGGCATCATCGGCCGCCGGCGCCACTGCAACCGGGCCAGCTTCCGATCCCGCCATCGGCTCTGGCCTCTGTGCAGGTTCCGGCTCGGGTTCTTCCTCGGCAGCCGACCGCTCCAACAGGATTCCGTAGGCGCCGAATCGGTGGAAGAATGCCCACGTCCAGTAGAGCACCATCAGGAAGAACACCGCGAGCGCCGAGAGCATGACCCAGCCGCCCGTGTCATCCGAGACCGCCAGGATGATGCAGACGAAGGTAATCAGGAGGAAGAGGATGCCACCGATCGCCAGCACGGCTCCGAGGGCGTTGCAGAAGCGGTCCCACGCGACCTTGGCGACCAGGACGTCTGCGGGAAGGACACCATCGTCGTTTGCCTGGCGTCGGTATCGAAGGCGCGGACCGAGGTCGCGGAGCAGCAGACCTAGCACGAGGATGGTCGCCCCGAACCCGATCCCGAATACGACGTAATCCAACCGACTCCCCTTGTCCCATCGCACGCAAGCCGGCCGATAACTTCTCGTCGGCTACCCGCTCTCGATCGGTCCCCGTCACACGCGCGAGCCACGCTGCCGTCAATACTACCAGCCTCGACTGGCACAAGAATGGAGCGACTCGCCGCGCAGGCGGGCCGCTCGTTATCGCAACTCGTGTCCGTCAGCTACCGCTTCAGGCGCTCCAGCAGCATGGCATAGGCGACGCGCCCCCGCTCGTAATCCTCGAGGCGGTACCACTCGTTCGGGGCGTGCGCGCCACTGCCTGGAAGGCTCCACGCGAAGCCGACGGTGTCCGCACCGAGCACGTCCTGGAAGATGCCGGTTGCCGGGATCGTGCCCCCCGCGTGGGTGGTGTACGGCTTCTTGCCGTAGAGCTCCTCCAGCACCTCGCCTGCGGCGATGTTCATCGGGTTGGACCGATCGAGCACAAACGGCTTGGCGGAACCGGGGATCGCCTCGACTTCCACCTTTGCGCCGGGCGGGCGGTGCTTCTGGACGTGCTTCTCGATCAGCTTCACGACCTCGACGGGGTTCTGATCCGGCACGAGCCGGCAGGTGACCTTGAGGTGCGCCTCCCTCGGCGTCACGGTCTTGGTGCCTTCGCCCTGGAATCCCCCCCAAATGCCGTTGAAATCGGCCGTCGGACGTGCCCACATCCGCTCACGCGGCGTCCAGCCCTTCTCGCCCCAGAGCTCGTCGAGTCCGAGTTCCTGCCTGAACTCCTCCTCGTCGAACGGCACCTCGGCGATCTCGGCGCGCTCCTCCTCAGTGAGGTCGTGCACCTTGTCGTAGAACCCTTCCACCTGAACGCGGCCGTCGACGTCGTGGAATGTCGCCGCCAGCTGCACCATAGCCTGTACCGCGTTTGGGACGGTGGCGCCGTACATGCCCGAGTGAAGATCGCTGTTGGCGGTGGTGAGGTTGATCTGACAGCCGCCGAGCCCCTTCATCGCGACCGTCAGCTCCGGCTGGTCCGGGCCGAACTGGCTTCCATCGGCGGAGAGCACGGCATCGCAGGCAAGAAACGCCTTCTCCTGCTCGACCAGCTTCGGCAGGTGCGGGCTGCCGATCTCCTCCTCACCCTCGTAGAGAAAGACGACGTTGATCGGCGGCTGGCCATTCACCCGCGCCAGCGCCTCGACGCCGTGCAGCGACGTGAGCAGGTTACCCTTCATGTCGGCCGAGCCCCGCGCGTAGACCTTGCCATCCCGCACCGCTGGGTCGAACGGCGGTGTTTCCCACAGTTCCAGCGGCTCGGCCGGCTGCACGTCGTAGTGCCCGTAGATCAGCACCGTCGGCTGGTCATCAGACACGTGCCAGCGTCCGAGCACCGACGGATGCCCCTCTGTCTCGGCGATTCGCACCTCCGGCACCCCTGCCGCGCGGAGCCGATCGGCGACCCACTCGGCCGTCGCGCGAATGTCCGGCACCCGCTGCGCGTCGGTGCTGACGCTCGGCATCGAGAGAAGCTCCATCAACTCCCTCTCGAGCGCGTCCTTGCGGTTTTCGAGGTCCTGCTTCCAGCCTTGCTCCGACATGTCGTCTCGTTCTCCCGTCTCTGGGGCATCATGGCCCGCCGTCTGTTCGGTTCGCGGGAAAGTATCGCGGAATGGACCCGGTCCGTCACCATCAAGCCCGTTTGCAGGCACGACGCGGTGTGCCAGAATGGCCCTGGTTCACTCACCGGGGCGAAAGAACCGCCCGATTTCTCAGCAGGAGCAAGAGCGTGGCGAAACGAGTCAAGGTTGTCGTGACATCGGACCGGTACGGCAACGAGACCACGGGTCTCGAGATGGAGCGCAAGCTCATCAGCCGATATCCGGAGCTCGACATCGACCTTCAGGGCGCGCCCGCGCGCTCCGAGGACGAGCTGATCCGCATCGGGCAGGACGCCGACGTGCTGCTCGTGAGCACGCGCGAGGAGGTTACCCGCCATGTGCTCGAGAACATTCCCAACGTCAAGGTCATCAGCCGCTACGGCGTCGGCTTGGACAACGTCGATCTCGACGCGGCCGCCGACGTCGGAATCGTCGTCACCCACTACCCCGGCTACTGCACGTCGGAGGTCGCCGACCATGCCATGGCGCTGCTGCTGGCCGTGAACCGGCGCATCGTGGAGCAGGACCGCGATCTCCACGAGGGCGCGTGGCAGAAGTACGGCTCTGCGACGGGCGGCATTCTTCGCGGCCCCGTGCCGCCGCTGCGCCAGCTGACGCTCGGCATCATCGGCTTTGGTCGCATCGGTCAGGCGCTCGCCGATCGCGCGCGTCCGTTCGGCCTGAAGCTGCTCGTCGCCGACCCGTATGTCTCGCCGGGCACCGTTGAGGCCACCGGCGCGGCCCTGCTGCATTTGGACGAGATGCTGCCGCAGGTCGACCTGCTGACCATCCACGCGCCGCTCACACCGGAGACACGTGGCATGATCAATGCTGAGCGGCTGTCGATGATGAAGCCGGACGCCTCGATCATCAACACCGCCCGCGGACCGATCATTGACCTCGATGCCCTCGCCGAGCACCTGCAGGAACACCCGATCGCACGAGCCGCGCTCGATGTGGTCTACCCGGAACCGCTTCCCGCCGCCCACCCGCTCTACATGCTGCCAAACGTGATCCACACGCCGCACTCGGCCTACTATTCCGAACAGTCGGTCATCACTGTACGCGAGGAGACGTTCGCGGAGGCAATGGCGGTGCTGATGGGCAAGATGCCGCGCACGGTCGCCAACCCGGCCGTGCTGA
>DASYWL010000001.1:0-1672 GCA_035936055.1 Thermomicrobiales bacterium | reverse complement strand
GCACCGGGAACTCCTCCGGCATCGACGTCCCGTCCGGACCGTCCAGAAGCTGCGCGTACTGCGGGTCGTTGTGCACCAGCCGCATCAGGTCCTGCCAGATCGGACCTGCCGCCTGGATACCGTCGATCTCCGAGAGCATCTCGTCGGGGTTGGTGTCGCCGCTGCGGCCCACCCAGACGCCAACCGAGACATCCGTCGTGTAGCCCATCGTCCAGAGGTCGCGCCACTTCTCGGTCGTTCCCGACTTCGCCGCCACCGGGCGGCCGAGCTCATTCTGCGTCCGTGTGAACAGGTTGTCGCTGGTGAACATCATCTCCCGTGCCTCCGCGTCGGTGAGGATGGAGGTTACCTGGTAAGCGTTGCCGGACGGGAGCGCTTGCTCGCGCTCCTTCGCGATCTCCTCATCGTCCAACTCGAAGAGCACATTCCCTTGGCCGTCGACGATCTTCAGGATCGGATGCACCGGCACGTGCGATCCATTGTTCGCCAGCGTCGCGAAGGCGTTGGTGTGCTCCAGCAGCTCGACCTCACCTGAACCGAGGCCAAGCGAGAGACCGTAGAACGAGGAGTCGTTTGCGAGGCTGTCCTCGTAGCCCATGCGGCGGGTGAGGTCCATCACGCCACTGATGCCGGCATACTCGGTCGCCTTGACCGCCGGGATATTGAGTGAGTTCGCCAGCGCATCGCGCGCCGACATTGCGCCATAGAACTGCCTGGTGTAGTTCTGCGGCTCGTAGGGCTCGGGCTGATCGGGGCTGTCCCACGACGTCGGCACATCCAGGATCACCGTGCCGGGGTGCCATCCCTGCTCGAAGGCAGCCGCGTAGACGAGCGGCTTGATCGACGACCCCGGCTGGATCAGGCTGGTGGTGTAGTTTACCTGCCCGGCGATGAGCGCGTTGTTGAAATCGGCCGAGCCCACCATCGCAAGCACCTCACCGC
Organism: Thermomicrobiales bacterium; assembly: GCA_035936055.1. Taxonomy (GTDB): domain Bacteria; phylum Chloroflexota; class Chloroflexia; order Thermomicrobiales; family UBA6265; genus JACCVC01. The sequence continues at coordinate 730 of DASYWL010000001.1, read as the reverse complement.
TCCACGGCACCATCACCACCGCCGCGCCATTGTTGCGCTGGTATTGCTCCATGTTGCTGACGCCGTCCGCCACGATCTGCTCAGCTTGGTCCTGCAGGTCAAGATCGATCGAGGTGGTGATCTCCAGGCCGCCGTAGAGCGCATCGATGCCGTAGTGTTCGATGATGTACTCGCGGACGTACTGAGTGAAGTGCGGGGCGTTCTTGACGGCGCCGGTGCGGTTGCCGTGGATGTCCAGCGGCTCGTTCCAGGCGGCGTTGGCTTCCTCCTGCGTGATGTAACGATCCTTCACCATCTGGTCGAGCACGTACTGCTGCCGGCGCTTGGCGAGCGGGAAGTTGTCCGGCACGGAGGGATCGTAGAAGCTCGGTGCCTGCGGCAGGCCGGCCAGCAGGGACGCCTCGGCGAGCGTGAGCTCCGACGCCTTCTTCTGGAAGAAGGCCTGCGCGGCCGCCTCGACGCCATAGGAGCGGACGCCGTAGTAGATCTGGTTCAGGTACATCGTGAGAATGTCGGTCTTCGAGTACTGCTGGTCCAGTGCGATGGCCGCGAGTGCCTCACGAAACTTGCGCGTGTAGCTGATCTCGAAGCCGATCTTCTCGGGGTAGATGGAGCGAACCAGCTGCTGCGTGATCGTGGACGCGCCGGATGACCCGGTGCCACTCACGTTGATGACCGCGGCGCGGGCGATGCCGGCCGGCTCGATGCCGGGATTGGTCCAGAAGGTCGC